>PMYN01000052.1:61554-78595 GCA_003171215.1 Gemmatimonadota bacterium
TACCAGTCGGTGTTCATCAGCGACGTGTTCGCGACGATCACGTCCTTTCGCACGCCGAGCACCTCCTGCGCGTACCAGAGCGGGAAGGTGTCGTTGTCGCCGACGGTCACGAGCACGCCGTACGGCTCGACCGAGTTGAGGATGTCGATCGCGAAGTCCGCCGTGTCCGTCTGTCCGGCGCGCGAGGCGGACTGCCAGTTCGCGAACAGCGGAACGACGGCGAGCAGGAGAATCGGCGACGTCAGCATCCAGCTTTGTCGAGTCGGCAACTCGACCATCTCGTTGCCGATCTTCTGCGTCTCGTGTCCGAGGACCGCGCCGATGGATTCCCACAGATATGTGAGTCCGAGCGCCGCCCACACGCTCCAGGCCGAGAAGCTCCACAGGAAGAAATAGTCCCGGTCGCGAACCTCGCGCGGCACGGTATCCGCGAGCTCGGGATCCTGCGAGGCGCCGTACTTGAAATTCAGGTAGTAGATGAGGAGCAGCGTGAGCGTGAGCATCAGCGGCCCGAAGAACGCGAAGCTCCTGGGATCTCGTCGCCAATGCACCCATCCGCCGATCAGGCCAAGTACGAGGAACACCGACGCGAGCATCCCCTGGATTCCGGGCATCTGTCCGTGCGCGTCGCGTACCCACTGCCATTTGAAGTACAACCACCACATGCCCATCTGCGCGGTGAGCGGCGCCTGCCGTTCGGTGAGCTCGGGCTTGCCGTACTGGCCGCGATTGAAGTTGTACATGAAGGCGTCGTACGTGCCCTTCGAGACCGTGCACGAGAGGTGCAGCTCGGTCCGGCAGGCGGTCGGCTCGCCTTCATTGACCGCGGGGAAATGCGCGGCCCGGATCGGCTGCGTAGCGAAAGGCGACCCTCCGAGAACGAGCGCTCCGGTGCACGCGAGCAGCAGCTTCCAGCGGAAGATCGTCTTGGGGCGGCGGATCAGGATCGCGAGTCCCACCGCGGGCGCGACGAGCAACCCCGCCATATGGATGCCGTATCCGAGCCCGATGATGTATGCGATGAGCACGAGCGTCTTGTCGGCCTTCAAACCGTCCGGCTCGTCGCACCAACGCACGATCAGCCACGACGCGATCGCGAGGCCGCAGAGGGAGACCGTGTACACCTTCTCGTTCACGACCGATTGCGCCCACACCGTGAACGCCGTCGACCCGATCAGCGCCGCGAGCGCGCCGCCCATCACCCGCTGCCAGCGCTCGTTGAACCAGCCCACGAGCACGCGCTCGGTCACCAGGAACCACATGCCGGCCGCGACCGCGCTCGAGAGCGCGGCGAGGATGTTCACCCGCGCCGCGATGCTTGGCGCGATCGGCAGCAGCGTGAACACGCGGCCAATGAGCACGAACATCGGATTGCCCGGGGGGTGCGGAATGCCAAGCGTGTATGCCGCCGCGATGTACTCGCTCGTATCCCACATCGCCGTTTCCGGCGACAGCGTGATGATGTAGAGCGCGAACACGAGTCCCGCCGCGATGGCGGCGGCGACATATGACGGGCGGTAGTCGAGCTCGGGAGCGGAGTTGGGCTTGGCCATTGGCCTGGTCACAGGGTTACTCGGGATGCAGCAGCACTATAATGTCGCCGACTGCGGGCTCGCTCGGAAGCACTGCTCGACTGAGAGATGTGAGTTGAGAGCAGCGAGATGGGTGCGGGATCTGGAATTTCGACCCGATGCAGGGTGCGGAAGAGGAATGCGGGATGCCGGGTAAAGAAGGGAGTGGCGAGTCAGTGGGGAGAACTGGGAACGGTGTTGCTTTTCCGAACTCCGCATCCAAGCTCAGATCTCATCTCTTCTCCTGAATTCCCGATTCCTCTTCCGCACTCTGCATCGGGTCGAAATCCCGCACTCCGCACCCAAACTCACATCTCATCTCTACTAATGCCGAAACGTGCGCCTGCCCGTGAAGATCATCGCGATGCCGTGTTCGTTCGCCGCCGCGATCACCTCGGGATCCTTCACCGATCCTCCCGGCTGCACGATGGCTCGTACCCCCGCTTCGGCGGCCTGATCCACGCCGTCGCGGAACGGGAAGAACGCATCCGAGCCGAGCGCCGCGCCCTTCGTGTCGTGTCCCGCGGCTTGCGCCTTGTGTACGGCGACGAACGCGGCATCCACCCGCGACATCTGCCCGGCGCCGATTCCGATCGTCGCGCCGTCGCGCGTGAGCACGATCGCGTTCGACTTGACGCTCGCCACCGTGCGCCACGCGAAGAGCAGGTCCGAACGCTCCTCCTTCGTCGGCTGCCGGCTCGAGACGACTTCCCAGTTGGTCTCATCGAGCGGCGCGCGCGCGCATTCCTGCACGAGCAGCCCGCCGCGCACGCGCTTGAAGTCGAGCGCACCGACCCGCTCGCGCGCGTCGCCCTCGAGCACGCGGAGATTCTTCTTCTCGCCGAGCACGCGGAGCGCGTCTGCGCTGAACGCGGGCGCCACCACGCACTCGACGAACAGCGCGGCCACGGCGCGCGCCGCCTCTTCATCGACGGGAACCGTGAACGCGATCACCGAGCCGAACGCACTCATGGGATCGCACGCCAGCGCCTTGCGATACGCGTCTGCAGCCGAGTTGCCGGTCGCGACTCCGCACGGCGTCGTGTGCTTCACGATCGCGCAGCAGGTTTCGCCGGCGAACTGGCCCGTCGCGAGGAGCGCGCCCTCGAGATCGAGCAGGTTGTTGAACGAGAGTTCCTTGCCGCCGTGCTGCCTGAGCGCCGAGAGTCCCGCGCCGGGCTCCTCCACGTACCACGCGGCCAGCTGTCCGGGATTCTCGCCGTAGCGGAGCGACTGCCTCCGCTCGAAGGCGAGCGCGAGGCGCTCGGGGAAACGATCATGCTGCTGTGCCGCGAACCACGCCGCGATCTCCGCGTCGTAGGCGGCGGTGTGCGCGAAAACCTTGGAGGCGAGTTCGCGGCGCAGGTCCGTGAACGCGGCGCCGCCGCCCGGCGAGGCGGCGTTCGTGCCCGTGCGGATTGCCTCGAGCACGCGTGCGTAATCGGCGGGATCCACGACCACCGTGACCGACGCGAAGTTCTTCGCGGCCGAGCGGATCATCGATGGCCCGCCGATGTCGATCTGCTCGATCACGTCGTCCGGCGCCACGCCCGCCGTCCGGGCGGTGCGCCGGAACGGGTACAGGTTCACGCACACGAGATCGATCGGCTGGATGCCGTGCTCGGCGATCGCGGCCATGTGCGCGGGGAGATCGCGGCGCGCCAGCAGGCCGCCGTGCACCGCCGGGTGCAGCGTCTTCACCCGGCCGTCGAGCATCTCGGGGAAATGCGTGACGGCGCTGACGTCGGTGCAGGGCAGTCCCGCCTCCCGCAGCGCGCGGGCGGTGCCGCCGGTGGAGACAAGCTCCCATCCGAGCTCGTGGAGGGCCTTGGCNNGGTCAGCGGGAAGTGGCGAGTTCAGCGGCGAGTGTGAGCGCGAACGCGTGGAGCGTGCGCGGGTAGAGCCGGTGTTCCGCGGCGAGCACGCGCGCGGCCAGCGAGTCCGGCGTGTCGCCCGGCTCCACCGGCACGCGCTCCTGGGCCATGATCGCCCCGCGGTCGTACGCGTCGTCGACCTGATGCACCGTGGCGCCGCTCTCGGTTTCCCCCGCGGCGATCACGGCGTCGTGCACGCGGCGTCCGTACATGCCGGCGCCGCCGAACTTCGGCAGGAGCGCCGGATGAATGTTGACGATCCGCCCGCGCCAGCGCCCGGTCACTTCGCGCGGCACGAGCTTCAGGTAGCCGGCGAGCGCGATGCAGTCGACGCGATGCGACTCCAGCACGTTCACGAGCGCCGGCCCGTCCGCGGGATTCGCGATGACGACGGCCGGAATGTTCCGCGCCCGCGCCCTGGCCAGTGCGCCCGCGTCGGCCCGGTTGCTCGCGACCAGCACGACCTCGGCGGCGCGGGAGTCGCCGAGCGCGTCGAAATGGTCGAGGATCGCCTGCAGGTTGCTTCCGCCGCCCGAGGCGAGGATCGCCAGCCGCACGGGCGGCACGGGTGGGGTCGGCGCCGTCATCCCGGCAGGATCATGTGCACGACGTCCGTGAGCGTTTGCGCCACTTCGGCCTCGCGCAGCGCGCGCTCGATTTCGTCGCCGGGCGTCTCGTCGCTGGGCACGAGCACGCCGCGCGCGCGGTAATGCAGCGCGGGCTCCACGTCGCTCCACCGGTTGCCGACCCAGAGCGACGACCCGGCGTCGATCGCGTGCTCGTGGATCGCGCGCTCGAAGAGCCCGAGGCGCGGCTTGCGGCAATCGCACGGCCCGGTGTACTCGGGGTGGTGCGGGCAGTGATAGTGCGCGTCGATGTACGCGCCGCGCTCCGCGAGCAGGTCGTCCACCCGCGCACGAACGCGCTCGTAGTCGACCTCGGTGAGCATGCCGCGCGCGATGCCCGACTGGTTCGTCACGACGATCACCGGACGCAGTGCGTAGTTCATGCGGCGTACCGCGTTCGCGGCGTGTGGAATCAGCTCGACGTCGTCGGGATTCTTGATGTATCCGATATCCTTGATGAGCGTCCCGTCGCGGTCGATGAACATCGCGGATCGAATTGCTCGCAGGCTCACCCGCTGGAATTCGCCCGTGAACGCGCGGCCGATGCCGGCGAGGCCCAGGTTCATCTCGGGCTGGAACGCGCCGGTCATGCGAGCGCCCTCGCGACGAGCGCGCCGAGCTCGTCGTCCAGTTCGGGGCACACGCTGCGCAGGTCGAGTATCACCTTCCCGTCGGTGATGCGTGCCACGACGGGCACCATCCCGCCGCGCAGTTTCGCTTCCAGCAGCTCCGGCGACGCGACATCGAGCGTAATGGCCGCCGACGGAATGCGCGCGCCCGGGAAGGCGCCGCCCCCAACGGTGGCTTCCGTTCGCGCGACTCGCGCGACCCGCGAGGGCACGCCGTTCGCCGAGAGCATCGCCACCAGATTGCTCGCCCGCGCCTCGAGTGCCATCACCGGCGTCGTGAGCATCGCGAGTGCGGGGATCGCCGTCACGGCGTGCGCGGGATCGCGGTACAGCGCGAGCGTGGCCTCGAGCGCCGCGAGCGTGAGCTTGTCGACGCGCAGGGCGCGCGCGAGCGGATTGCGCCGAAGGGCGCCGATCAGGTCCGCCTTGCCGACGATGATCCCTGCCTGCGGCCCGCCGAGCATCTTGTCGCCGCTCATCATCACGAGCGAGGCGCCGGCCTTCACCGCGTCGCGCGCGCTTGGCTCGCCGGTGAGGCCCCACGGCGAGAGGTCCAGCAGCAGGCCGCTCCCGAAATCATGCAGCAGCGGCACGCCTCCTTCGGCGGCGATCGGCACGAGATCGCGAACCGGCACCGAGGCGACGAATCCCTCGAGCGTGAAGTTGCTGCGATGCACGGACACGAGCGCGCCGGTGCGCGTCGAGAGCGCGCGGCGGTAATCGTCCGTGTGCGTGCGGTTCGTGGTGCCGACTTCCACGAGCCGCGCGCCGCTCTTGGCCATGATGTCCGGCACACGGAAGCTGCCGCCGATCTCCACGAGTTCGCCGCGTGAAATGATCGCGTCGCGCCCGTCGGCGAACGTGTTGAGCGAGAGCACCAGCGCCGCCGCGCAGTTGTTCACCACGAGCGCGTCCTCGGCGCCGGTCAGCTCGGTGAGCAGCGCCGTGCAGTGCACGTGGCGCGACCCGCGGGTGCCCGTGACGACGTCGTACTCGAGCGTCGAGAAGCCCTGCGCCACTACACGGACGGCGTCAAGCGCGGCCGTGGCGAGCGGCGCGCGGCCGAGGTTCGTGTGCAGCACCACGCCGGTCGCGTTGATCACGCGCCGCAGCGTGGAGCGCTGGCGCTGCACGAGCGCGGCCTCGATGGCGCGCACCCATTCCGCGTCGTCGATCGGCGCCGGCGTCGCCGCCTGCCTCGCGTGCTCGATCACCGAGCGCACGACGTCGGTGACGAGATCGCGCGGCGCGGAAGCCAGCAGCCGGCGCACTCCGCCGAGTTCGAGGAGCGTGCCGACGGCCGGGAGCGAGCGGCGCGGGTCGGCCGTCACGGCTTCCTGGCCTTCAGCGCCGTGGAGTCTTTCGGGGGCGGCTTCCGGATCACGACCTGCTTGACGCGCGGCGGATGATGCGTGTGTCCGGTGAGCCCGACGGCATCGCGCACGGAGAGCGTCGCGAACACGTCGTAGCGAAGCGGCTGGCCGAGTTCGACGATGAACTCCGAGAGCGGCGCGGGGCGCACCGGCTTCGGCCGCACGACCGGCTTCACCGTGTCGCGCGCGGCCTTCACCGAGGCGACCTGCGCCTGCGCGATGGAGTCCTGCCGCATCGCGCGCCGCAGCGAGTCCTGCCGCTGGACGGCCTTTCGGCCCAGGACCGACGTGTCGGCGCGCATCGTCGAGTCCAGCACGAACGCCTTGCGCTGCTGCGTCAGCGTGTCGAAGCGCGCGGCGGACGACACTCGGGTCACCGCGATCGGCACCGAGTCCGCCTTCGTGCTGTCCTTCATTTTCAGCGAAAACTGCGACGCTTCGAGCGGCGCACCGGGGAGCAGCGGCCGGTCGAATCGCACACGCAGCGTGACGGAGTCGATCGGCGTCACGTCGACGAGGCTCGGTCCGATCGTGTCGTGCACGAACATGTAGAACTCGCGGCTCGCGGTGTCGGCGAGCGTCACCGACGCCGAATCCCACAGCTCGCGCGGATCGAGGACGCGGTTGTTGTTGGCGTCGACATACGCGCGCAGCCGCAGCGGGCCTGGCGGCAGGGTCGTCATGACGAAACGGCCCGCTGAATCCGCCACGGCCAGGAATTTCAGCACCGTGTCATTGCCGATCATCGCCTCCACTCTCGCTCCGCTCATCGCTTGTTGCGCCACCCAATCGAAGGCGACGCCGCGCACTTCTCCGTGAGGAATGACGCTACCGGTGGAGAACACAGTCTGCAACGGCTTCCTCGTTGCATTGCCGCTCAAATCCTGGAGGCCGGGCAAAATCGTTACAGTGTATGCGATGTCCGGCCGCCAACCCTTGCGATTTCGGATGGTGATCGACGTCCGGTGCCAGTCGACGCTAACCGGTCCATCGGATGGCGAAACGACCACGGCCTGCTCGAGTCCGCCGCCGGCGCGCGTGCGCTCGTTCACGACTTCATCGAAGCGGAAGGTCACGACTTGCCGGGGCACCACGCGCAGCGATCCGGAATCCGGCGTGACCGTGAGCAGCACCGGGGGCGACTTGTCCAGCGGACCGCCGGGCGGCGCGCCCGGTGAGGCGCAGCCGGCGGCCAGCGCCAGTGTCACCAGGCCGAGCCGGAGCCGCTTCGCGTCGCTCACCCGCCCAGCTCCTTCACTTTCGCGTGCAGCTGCTCTTCGCGAGCGCTCCACTCGCGCTCTTTCGTGCGCTCCGCGTCCACGACTTCCGGCGGCGCCTTGCTCGTGAACTTTTCGTTCGCGAGCCTTCCGCGCAGCGAAGCGAGCTGTTTCTCGAGGCCGGCGAGCTCGTACCTGAGTTTCGCGATCTCCTTCTCGAGATCCACGACACCGGCCAGCGGCAGCACGAGTTCCAGGCCCTTCGGGAGCAGCGCATGCGCGGCGGCGCCAGCGGGGGCGGCGCCCTCGGCGATCTCGCAGCGCGCCATCCGCGAAAACAGGGCTCGTTCCTCGCGAACGAACGCCGTGAGGGCGTCTGGTCCGCTGAGGTACGCCGTCACGATCTGCGCCGGCGGAATGGCGTAGTCGCTGCGGATCTGCCGAATCGCCTGAATGGCGTCCTGCAGGACGCCGAACGAAAGATTCCCCGTGTTCCGTGCCGGGCGCACCGGCCACGAGGCGGTGGCCAGCAGCGATCCCTCGACATGCCCGGGAAGCCGCCGCCAGAGCGATTCCGTGATGAACGGCATGACCGGGTGCAGCAGCCGCAGCGCCTGATCGAAGGCGTGCACCAGGATCGATCGCGCGACCTCGCGGTCCGGCCCCGGCTGCATCAAACGGCCCTTGCATGCTTCCACGTACCAGTCCGCGAGCTCGTTCCACACGAAGCGGCGCGCCGTCTCGGCGTACTCGTCGAGACGCAGTCCCGCCTGCCGCTCCGCCGGCGGCCATGAGCCGCCCGGCGGACGCGGCGGCCCGAGCGCCGCATCGGCGCTCTCCACTGCATGGGCGAGCCGGTCTATGATCCAATGATCCGCGCTACGGAACGTCGCCGGGTCGAGCGTGGCGAACGGAATGACCGGCTCCGTGCCGACCTGCATCAGCAGGAAGCGTCCGAGGTTCCACAGCTTCGTCGCGAAGTTTCTTCCCGGCGCGAACGACTTCTCGAGATCGGCCGGGTCGAGCATCACGTCCACGCCGAGTCCCATCCCCTGCATCAGCGTGTAACGCAGGGCATCCGCGCCGAACTTCTCGACGACCGCGAGAGGATCGATGCCGTTGCCGAGCGACTTGGACATCTTGCGATGCTCCATGTCGCGCACCGTGCCGTGCAGGTACACCGTGTGGAAGGGCGCCTCGCCCATGCAGTAGAANNGCGACCCAGAAGAACAGGATCTCTGGCGCGGTGACGAGCACGTCGGTCGGATAGAACGCCTTGAGGTCCGGCGTGTGCTCCGGCCACCCGAGCGTGGAGAAGGGCCAGAGCCACGACGAGAACCAGGTGTCGAGCACGTCGGAATCCTGCACGAGGGTTGCCGCTTCACACCCCTCACACGTCACCGGATCCTCGCGGTACGCCTTCTCGAATCCGCACGCCGAGCAGCGCCAGACCGGAATGCGATGTCCCCACCAGATTTGCCGGGAGATGTTCCAGTCGCGGATGTTCTCCATCCACTGCACGTACACCGCTTCGTGACGCTCCGGCAGGATGCGAATCCGGCCGTCGCGCACGGCCTCGAGCGCGGGCTTCGCGAGCGGCGCCATCTTCACGAACCACTGGTCGGAGAGGCGTGGTTCCACCACGGTGTCGCAGCGATAGCAGTGGCGCACGGCGTGCTGGTGCTGCTTCCGCTCTATGAGAGCAGCGTTCGATTTCAGGAGCCGGATGATCGCGTCGCGCGCGGCTTTCCGGTCGAGTCCGACGATCTCCACCGGTGTTCGCGCGAGTCCGTCCGCAGGATCGTTCTGCAGGTGACCGTCCGCTGAAAAAATCACGGGCTGGGGGAGCTTGTGGCGCCGGCCGACTTCGAAATCGTTCTGGTCGTGCGCCGGCGTGATCTTGAGCGCGCCCGTGCCGAATTCGCGATCGACGTACTCGTCGGAGATCACCGGAACGAGGAGATGGTTCAGCGGGTGACGCAGCTGCCGCCCGACGAACGCGGCGTAGCGTTCGTCCCCGGGATGCACCGCCACCGCGACGTCGCCGGGCAGCGTTTCCGGGCGCGTCGTGGCCACGTCGATGTACTCGGACGGATCGTCGGCGAGCGGATACCGCACCGTGAACAGTGATCCGCCCTCATCCTCGAACTCCGCTTCCTCGTCGGAGAGCGAGGTGAGGCAGCGCGAGCACCAGTGGATCACGCGATGGCCGCGATAGATCAGGCCGTCGTCGTAGAGCCGCACGAACACCTCGCGCACCGCGCGCGAGAGTGCGGGGCTGAACGTGTACGCGGTGCGCGTCCAGTCCGCGCTCGAGCCGATGAGGCGGAGCTGCTCGAGGATCGCACCCCGCGTCACGTCGGCGAACCCGCGCACGCGTTCGACGAACGCCTCGCGCCCCAGGTCGTCGCGCGACTTTCCCTCGGCCGCGAGCTGCTTCTCGACGACGTTCTGCGTCGCGATGCCCGCGTGGTCCGTGCCCGGCACCCAGAGCGCGTCGTCGCCCGCCATGCGGCGCCAGCGCACGAGCACGTCCTGCACCGTGTTGTTGAGGCCATGTCCCACGTGCAGGATGGCCGTCACGTTGGGCGGCGGCATCACGAGCACGTACGGCGCGCGACGGCCGCCGCTCCGGGTGGACTGCGCGGCATCCGCGCGAAACACGCCCGCCCCCTCCCATTCCTGATAGAGGGCGTGCTCTGTTCCGCCCGCGTCGTATTGCGCGGGGAGTTCGGACTGCTGGTCGGGGGTCGTCATTGCCTGCCGAAAGTTAGTCGGCCCGTCTATGGATGGGCTACTTCCGTTGGTCTCCCGTCGCACCTCGTCCTCCGTAGCGGCACCCGAAGCGCACCGGTTAAGTTGCGGTGATCCCCCGACCCGAGGAGCTCAACCCAGATGATGGCACCGAACGCCGCCGACCCCGGAGACCGCCTCAGACTGCGCCAGATCGTGATCTGGTCCGTCTTCGCGGCGCTGCTCGTGCTCGGGGTCGTGCTCTGGTCCCGTTTTTCGGGCCGCATCGTCCCCATGCTCGACGCGCTCACCGACCGATGATCGACGCAGCGCCANNCGCACGGTCCCGTTCGGCACCCCGGCGCACGAGGTGGTCGGATCCATCGGCAAGCGGCTGCTGCGCGACAGCATCGCCGTCGCCGTCGACGGCGAGGTGCAGGACCTCTCCACTCCGCTGAGAAAGAACGGCAAGTTCGTCGTCATCACGGAGAAGGATCCGCGCGCGCTCGACGTGCTGCGCCACTCGGGCGCGCACATCCTGGCGACCGCGGTTCGTCGCCTGCGGCCCGACGCCAGGATCGGATTCGGCCCCGCGATCGAAGATGGCTTCTACTACGACTTCGAGGTCGCGCAGCCGTTCACGCCCGAGGATCTCGAGGCGTTCGAGCAGGAAATGCGGAAGGTCGCCGAGGAGAAGCTGCCGTTCGTGCGCGAGGAAGTGTCGCAGGCCGAGGCGAAGCAGCGCTTTGTGGACGATCCGCTCAAGCTCGAGCGGCTCGCGGACTTCGAGGGATCCGACGAGATCATCTCGACATACACCGACGGGCCGTTTACCGACCTCTGCAAGGGACCGCACGTCCCGGATACTTCGTATCTCAAGCATTTCAAGCTGCTGCACGCCGCCGGCGCGTACTGGCGCGGCGACGAGCGCCGCCAGATGCTGCAGCGCATCTACGCGACCGCCTGGTTCAAGCAGGAAGACCTCGATGCATACCTGCACCGGATCGAGGAGTCCAAGCGCCGCGATCACCGCGTGCTCGGCAAGGCGCTCGATCTCTTCATGTTCCACCCGTACTCGCCGGGCGCGGCGTTCTGGACGGAGCGCGGCACGACGCTGATCAACACGATCAACGAGTACCTGCGTGAACTGCAGCGAGACGATTACAAGGAGATCATGACGCCGCTGCTGTACAACAAGGCGCTCTGGGAGATCTCGGGGCACTGGGGCGTCTACCGCGACAACATGTTCCTGGTGCTCGACAAGGAAACAGGCGAGCACGACTTCGCGCTGAAGCCCATGAATTGCCCGTCGCACCACCTGCTGTTCGCGTCGAAGAAGCACTCGTACCGCGAGCTGCCGCTCCGCTACAACACGTACGACGTGCTGCATCGCAACGAAGTGAGCGGTGCGCTGTCGGGGCTCACGCGCGTGCGCCAGTTCCGCCAGGACGACTGCCACATCTACCTGATGGAAAGCCAGATCGCCGACGAAGTGAAGCGGCTGACGCAGTTCATCCTGGGATACTACGCCGCGTTCGGGTTGACCGCGTCGCTCAAGTTCGCGACTCGTCCCGCGGAGCGCGTCGGCACGGATGAAATGTGGGACGCGGCGGAGCGCGGCCTGCGCGAAGCGCTCGACGCCACGGGGCTGCCGTACCAGCTGAAGGAGGGCGACGGTGCCTTTTACGGACCGAAGATCGACTTCGACGTCATGGACTCCATCGGCCGGCACTGGCAGCTCGGCACCATCCAGCTCGACTACTCGCAGCCCGAGCGATTCGACCTGAGCTACACCGGCGAGGACAACCACGCGCACCGGCCGGTTCTCATTCACCGTGCGGTCAGCGGATCCTTCGAACGATTCATCGCGATCC
Organism: Gemmatimonadota bacterium; assembly: GCA_003171215.1. GTDB lineage: Bacteria > Gemmatimonadota > Gemmatimonadetes > Gemmatimonadales > Gemmatimonadaceae > Fen-1231. Next base: position 73,452 of record PMYN01000052.1, read on the forward strand.
TGATCGAACATTTTGCCGGCGCGTTTCCCGTCTGGCTGTCGCCGGAACAGGTGCGCGTGCTGCCGATCGCCGACGATCTCGCGTCGCACGCGGCGGCGGTCACGGCCGCGCTCCGCGCCGCGGGAATTCGCGCGCATCTCGACGACCGTTCCGAAACGCTCAACTATCGCATTCGCGAGGCGGAAACCATGAAGGTGCCCTATATGGCCGTGATCGGAAAACGCGAGGCGGAGGCGAATTCAGTCGCCATCCGCGAGCGCGGCGCGGGGAAGAAGCAGGAAGTCGTGGCGCTCGACGCGTTCATCGCGCGCGTGACGAACGAGATTCGTACGCGCTCCCTCCCGACAACCGCACCTGTTGGAGCCGCCCAATGACGAACCCAAAAAATGTGCCCGTCATCGTCTCGGGCGCCCGCACGCCCATCGGCCGCTTCCTGGGCGGGCTCGCGCCGCTCACCGCGCCCGACCTCGGTGCCGCCGCCATTCGCGCGGCGATCGAGCGCGCGAAAATCGACCCGTCGCAGATCGGCGAAGTGATCATGGGCAACGTCGTGCAGGCCGGCGTGGGGCAGGCGCCCGCGCGGCAGGCCATGATTCGCGCCGGCGTGCCCGCGACGGTTCCGGCGTACACCATCAACAAGGTGTGCGGCTCCGGACTGCAGGCGGTGATGCTCGCCGCGCAGGCCATCAAGGCCGGCGACGCGGAGCTGCTGGTGGCCGGCGGCATGGAGTCGATGTCGAACGCGCCGTTCCTCGTGTACGGCATTCGCGGCGGCGTGAAGTTCGGCGATCAGACGATGGTGGACGGCCTCATCAGGGACGGCCTCTGGGATTCGTTCGGCCAGGTCCACATGGGCGGTTATGCCGAGTACACCGCGAAGAAGGCCGGCATCACCCGCGCGCGCCAGGACGAGTTCTCGTATCAGTCGCACATGAAGGCCGTCGCGGCGATCGAGGGCGGAAAGTTCGAGAAGGAAATCGTGAAGGTCGAGATCCCGGGCCGGAAAGGACCGACGATCGTCTCGACCGACGAGAGCCCGCGCAAGGACACCACGCTCGAGGCGCTCGCCAAGCTGCGGCCCGCGTTCCCGAAGGACGCACCGAAGGACATGAAGCCCGAGGAGCTCACGGTGACGGCGGGCAATGCGCCCGGTCTCTCCGACGGCGGCTCCGCGCTCGTGGTGGCGAGCGAGGAGTACGCGAAGGCGCACGGGCTCCCCGTGCTCGCGCGCATCACCGGCTACGCGAGCGGCGGCACCGAGCCGCGCGACCTGTTCTTCGCGCCGATTCTCGCCGTGCAGAACCTCATGAAGCTCACCGGAGCGAAGATCGGCGATTACGATCTCATCGAGGCGAACGAGGCGTTCGCCGCGCAGGCGCTCGCCGACGGCGACGGGCTTGGCTGGGACTGGTCGCGCGTGAACGTGAACGGCGGCGCGATCGCGCTCGGACATCCGATCGGATCGAGCGGTGCGCGCGTGCTCGTCACGCTGCTCTACGCGATGCAGGATCGCGGCGCGCGCACGGGGCTGGCGACGCTGTGCCTGGGCGGGGGCAATGCCGTGGCGCTGAGTGTCGAGCGGGTTTGATGAACTGTGGTGACCGGTTCCGCGCTTTCAGATCAAAGCGGTGAGTTAACGGCTGTCCGTTGTTGGTAATTGGACAACCTCTACGGGACCGATGGGAGTATTTCTCGGAACTGACGGGCGTGTGCGCGCGGCGTGGCGCGTGGCGTTCTTTGCGCTCGCCACGGCGGCGAGCGGGCTGTTCGTGTCGGGCGTCGCGTATGAGGCGATCTCGTGGACGCCTCTCGTCGGACTCTCGCGGCAGTACGCGGTGCCGCTCGCGGAGTATGGACAGGCGCTCGCGTTTCTCATCGGGACGTACGCCGCGCTGCGGATCGTCGACGGTGCGCGCGATGGTCTGTGGTCTCGCGTCGGATTCGGTCCGTCGGCGCTGCGCGCCCGCCCGATGCTCATCGGCCTTGCGGCCGGCACGCTCGCGATCCTCATGCCATGCGGCGTGTTGATCATGGCGGGGCGGCTCAACTTCGAGCGCCAGCCCGCCGAGGTCATCTCCTGGTGGACGGCCGCGCGCGGCGCGCTGTTCCTGCTCGCGCCGGCGGCGCTCGCCGAGGAACTCGCCGTTCGTGGCTATCTGCTGACGACCCTGGTCGAGTCGCTGGGCCGTCCGTCCGCCGTCGCGATTACGAGCGTCATCTTCGCGATGATGCACCTGCTGAACCCCGACCCGACGATCCTTTCCACCGGCATGGTCGCGCTCGCCGGACTCTTTCTCGCGACGATCAGGCTGACCACGGGGAGCCTGTGGGCGGCATGGATCGCGCACCTCGCGTGGAATGTGGTGCAGGCGATCGTGCTGCACGCGCCGGTGAGCGGGCTTCCGCTGCCGACGCCGGGCTATCGTCTCGTGGACCGGGGGCCTGTGTGGCTGACGGGCGGGCCGTGGGGCCCAGAGGGCGGCTTGGCCGCCGCCGCGGGGATGCTGGTCGCGACCTTTCTGTTGATCAGATACTACCCAAGACCGCGAACCTCAACGGAGGCAACGGTATAAACGGCGCGGATTGTCGGCGGCACCGCGGCGCGGCTTCACCTCGACGTCCAGACCACGACGACGGCACATGCCTGTCTCGGCGCAGCAGTCCCATCGCCCATCGGCGTCGCGCCGCTGGCCGTCGCTCCGCTCGCTCCCCGGTTGGTTCGCCACTGGAGCGGCGCGAACGCCACGTCCGGATACGCTTCGACGGCCAGCACGTCTCGAACTGGAACCGCGGCGTCGAGCTCCTCGAAGCCCCCGGGAAAGAACTCGCCATTCAGGTATACGTTGACCGCTGCACACGGTCTCCCTCCGCTCTGACGGCCGTAGACCTCCGTAGGGCTCACGTACCTGAACCCACGCGCCGCGCGCAACACGTCCGCGGTATGCAGCGCCCCTCGAAGCCAGGGATCGCCCGGCAGGAACACCGTTCCGAACGAGGAGCGCTGGCGACGAAGCACGTCCTCGAGAATCTTGCTGTCGTGGCCCGGCTCCCCGATGACGGTGACCGCGTCGAGCGGCTGCGCGCGGTCGCTCATCGTGATCGTCGTCTCGGTGGTCCCGCGCTCGGTGGCCTCGAACAACACCGACCGCGGCTCGAGCCCGATGGCCCGCGCCTCCACCGCCCAGGTTCCCACGGGCAGCTCCGACAGGAAGAACGCGCCGTCCTGCACCGGCACGTCGCGCGCGAGCGCGGCCATCACCGCGCGCGCCGAGATCACCGGTTTTCCATTCTCGTGCCTCACGCGTCCCCGGAGGCTCGCCGGCCCGCGCACGACCGCCGAATCGGCCAGCCGGACATCCTGCCGGGCCACGCCCGCGACCGGCACCACGATCTCCCCCACCATGGCGCGATGGCCCGGCGCGCTCACGCGGAGGGTGAGCGGCGCATCGAGCGGCAGCGCACACAGGCGATAACTCCCGTCCGGCCCCGCCCTCGCGACGGCACGCTGCGGCACCACGCGAAAGTTGCCAGGGTCCAGCGCGATCGCGCGCCACTCGACCGTGACCGTCGCGCCGGTGAGCGCCGTGTGGTCCTCGGCATTGCGCACGAAGCCGGCCAGCAAGCCGTCACGAGACTTGGTGGAGTCGCCGCCGCACCGCAACGCGTGTACCACCGCGCCGGACGGGACGCCAAGGTCGATCGTGACGCTGGTGTCGGCCGCCAGATCAAAGGCCCGGAGCGGCACATCGAGGCCGATCGCCGTCAGCGCGTCGTGGTAGAAGCCGATCAGGAATTGTCCCGCCGGCAGGTCGGCGATGCGGAAATGTCCGCTGGAATCGGTCGTGGCGCTGTGGAGCGGACCGGTCGCATCGCGCGACGCGATCTGCACCACGGCGCCGGCGAGCGGCGCCTGGGCCAGCGAGTCGAAGACCACGCCGTGAACCACATGTCGCTGCGGTGGGTTCTGCGCGGCCAGCGGTGCGGCAAGGAACAGTGCGAGTCCCAGCGGAGACAAACGAGTCATCTCACGAGATCTCACCAAACGGATGGCGTGCGCGCGCTGTGCGCGATTGGATAGTATCGCGCGGCTCACGTCACTTGCAATGACACCTGCGGTTAGATTCAGGCACGGCCTTGCGCCCCAAGGCGGCTTGGCGATGCACGGGAAGATACGATTCGGCTTCAGTCGTGGAGACATGACGGATGAGTGACGTGATTGCGGTGATCGGCGCGGGACAGATGGGCAACGGCATCGCCCACGTCTGCGCGAGTGCCGGGCTGCCGGTGACGATGATCGACGTGTCGGAGGCGGCCCTCGCGAAGGGGCGCGCCAACATCGAGAAGAACTTCGAGCGCCAGATCAAGAAGGGCTCGATCGACGCCGCCACGCGCGACGCCGCGCTCGCACGCGTCTCGACGAGCGGCGACCTCGGCGCGGTGAAGGGCGCGACGTTCGCGATCGAGGCCGCGACCGAAAACGCGGACCTCAAGTTCAAGATCTTTGCCGAACTCGACCGGCTCGCCGACGCGAATACGATCCTCGCCTCGAATACGAGCTCGATCTCGATCACCGAGATCGCCGCGCGCACGAAACGCCCGGCGCAGGTCATCGGCATGCACTTCATGAATCCGGTGCCGGTGATGCAGCTCGTGGAGATCATCCGCGGCCTCGCGACGAGCGAAGGGACGCTCTCCCGCACCAACGCGCTCGCGACCGCGCTCGGCAAGACGCCGGTCGAGGCGCAGGACTATCCCGGGTTCATCGCGAATCGGATCCTGATGCCGATGATCAACGAAGCGGTGTTCTGCGTGATGGAGGGCGTCGGCACGCCGGAAGCGGTGGACACCGTGATGAAGCTCGGCATGAATCACCCGATGGGACCGCTCGCGCTGGCCGACCTGATCGGGCTCGACACCTGTCTCGCAATACTCGACGTCCTGCACAAGGGACTCGGCGATCCGAAGTACCGGGCCTCTCCTCTGCTTCGAAAGTATGTCGCGGCTGGATGGCTCGGGCGAAAAACTGGACGAGGCTTCTACGAGTACAAGTAGACGGCAGACGGCGGACGGCGGACGGCAGCAAGACTGCCGTCCGCCGTCCGTCGTCGCAACCGCCGTCTGCCGTCCGCCGTCTGCCGTCTAAA
>PMYN01000052.1:78626-78760 GCA_003171215.1 Gemmatimonadota bacterium
GATTCGTATTTCGAACCCGCGCTCGTCAGGCAACTGGGCGAACTCGGATTCCTCGGCATGCTCGTACCCGAGGAGCACGGCGGCCTGGGGCTCGACAACCTGACATACCTCATCGCGCTCGAGGAAATCGCGGC
>PMYN01000057.1:0-7144 GCA_003171215.1 Gemmatimonadota bacterium
GTCGCGGGCGCCAAGGTCCAGGCGATGACGATGCTCGACATCTTGCTCCAGCCGCAGCTGGTGAAGGATGCGTGGGACTATTTCACCAACGTCGAGACGAAGGACATCAAGTACAAGTCGTTCTTCGCGGCGACGGATCAGCCGCCAATCTGGCTGAACAAGGAACGGATGGAGAAGTACAGGCCGCTCATGAAGCCGTTCTACTATGATCCCAAGAAATATGCGACGTACCTGGAGCAGCTCGGGATCAAGTATCCGACGGTCCGAAACATCGTTCCTTAACTCAGGACTTGAGATCAGAGGGGCGAGTCTAGCGGCGAGGGGCGAGTCCAGTGGGGAGNNTGGGGAGTGGCGAGACCAGCGGGAAGTGGCGAGGGTGAGGGGGGGAGTGGGGAGAACCAAGCGGCGAGTGGGGAGTGGGGAGAGAGGCGACCGATTGACCGAGATACGAGAAGTGGCGAGACATCGAGGTGGTGTCTCGCCACTCTCATCTTCTCCCGACTCCCCGCTGGTCTCGCGCCTCGAACTCGCCCCTCCCCTCTCGTTTCTTCCCACTCCCCACTCACCCTTGCCACTCCCCACTGGTCTCGCCACTCGCCCCTTTTTCTCGCCCCCCACCTCTCCGATCTCCGGTAGCTTGCCTTCCGCCCTTCCCATAGCCAAACTGCCTTAGCCCCGCCCCGAGAGAGAGCCCGAGTGCCGCCCACCAACGTCTCCGATCCCCGCTACTACCATAAGGTTGTAGACTGCCAGTGGGCGTGCCCTGCCCACACGAATGTGCCGGAGTACCTGCGGCTCATCGCGCAGGGACAATACACCGACTCGTACCTGCTCAACCGCGAGTCGAACGTCTTTCCGGGAATTCTCGGGCGCACGTGCGATCGGCCGTGCGAGCCGGCGTGCCGCCGCGGTCGCGTCGACGGAAAGCCGGTCGCGATCTGCCGGCTCAAGCGCGTCGCATCCGATCTTCGCGACGACGTCAGCGATCGGCTCCCCACCGCGCCCGCGACCAAGAACGGCAGGCGCGTCGCGCTGATCGGCGCCGGTCCCGCATCGCTCACGGTCGCGAACGACCTGATGCCGCTCGGCTACGACGTCGTGATCTACGAGAAATACAAGCAGGCGGGCGGCCTGATGCGCTTCAACATTCCGGCGTTCCGGCTTCCGGCTTCCGTCCTCGACGAGGAGACCGACTACGTCATCCGGATGGGCGTCGACGTCCGTTACGGCACGAACGTCACCAGCCTCAAGTCGCTGCTCGCGGAGAAGTACGACTCCGTGTTCATCGGCAGCGGCGCGCCGAAAGGAAAGGAGCTCGACATCCCGGGCCGCCATGATGGCAACTCGAAGGACGTCATTCATATCGGCATCGAGTGGCTCGGCTCCGTGCACTTCGGCCACATCGAGAAGATCGGGAAGCGCGTGCTGATCATCGGCGTCGGCAACACGGCGATGGACTGCTGCCGCACGTCGAAGCGGCTCGGCGCCACGGACGTGAAAGTCATCGCCCGGCGTTCGCGGAAGTTTTTCAAGGCGTCACCGTGGGAACTCGACGACGCAGAGGAGGAGCAGGTCGCGATCGTCGAGAACCACGCGCCCAAGCGCTTCGTCTATGAGAACGGCGCGCTCGTCGGCATGGAGTTCGAGCAGCTGAAGTGGAGCGAGTCGAACGGCAAGCAGAAGAGTGAGGTTACGGGCACCGTGATCATTCCGTGCGACGCCGTGATCCTCGCGATCGGACAGGACAACGCGTTCCCGTGGATCGAGCGCGACATCGGCATCGAGTTCGACAAGCACGACATGCCCGTGGTGGACAAGACCACGCTGCAGAGCACGCGCGAGGGTGTCTTCTTCGGCGGCGACGCCGCGTGGGGACCGCAGAACATCATCTGGGCGGTGGAGCACGGGCATCAGGCCGCCATCTCGATGCACAATCACTGCGAAGGCAAGGCGGTCACCGAGCGGCTCGCGCCCGGCATGAACCTGGTCAGCGCGAAGGTCGGCATGAACGCGTGGAGCTACTCGAACGACTACAATCCGTCGCCGCGCGCGAAGATGACGCACGAGGAGCTCGTGAAGCGGTTCTCGGCGGTGAGCGTCGAAGTCGAACTCGGCTTCACGCCCGAACAGACAGCACGGGAAGTCGCGCGCTGCCTCAACTGCGACATCGAGACGCACTTCACGGCAAACCTCTGCATCGAGTGCGATGCGTGCGTCGACGTATGTCCCGTGAACTGCCTCACGATCGCGAAGGAGGGGGACGAAGCCGATCTCCGCTCGAGACTTTCCGCGCCGGCCGTGAACCCGTCGCAGGAGATCTACGTCTCCGCCGCGCTGCCGCAGACGAAGCGCGTGATGGTGAAGGACGAGGACGTCTGCCTGCACTGCGGGCTNNGCGTTTGCGAAGGAGCCGGAAGCCGGAGGCCGGAAGCCGGAAGTCGTCGGCGGAGGTTTTCGATGACGCGCTCAGCTTCCGCGCTTCCGGCTTCCGGCCTCCGGCTTCCGGCTGCGGTTAATGACTTCGCCTTCAAGATCGCCACGGTGAACGGCACCGGATCCGCGAGTGCGAACAGCCTCCTGATGCAGAGCATCTTCCGGATGGGGATCCCCGTCTCGGGCAAGAACATTTTTCCGTCGAATATCCAGGGGCTTCCGACCTGGTACGAGATCCGGGTCAGCAAGGACGGCTACACGGCGCGTCCGCCGGAGATCGACCTGGTGGTCGCGCTGAACACCGGCACCTACGAGAAGGACATCGCGACGGTGCGGCCGGGCGGCTGCCTGCTCTACGACTCATCGTGGCCGCTCGAGGAGTCGCTGCTGCGCGACGACATCACCGTGCTCGGGATTCCGTTCGGCAAGATGTGCGTGGAGGCGTTCCAGCGTGATCGCGACCGCACGCTGCTGCGCAACATCGCCTATGTGGGTGCACTCGCGGCACTCCTCGCGATCGAGATGGACGTGATCCACGAGGCGCTGAACGAGAAGTTCAGCAAGAAGAAGGCGCTGCTCGATTCGAACTTCACGGCGCTCCGGCTCGGCTACGACTACGTGAAGGCGAACTTCCAGAACCCGCTGCCGTTCCACCTCGAGCGCATGAACGCGAACGCGGATTACGTGCTGATGGACGGCAACACCGCGGCGGCGCTCGGCGCGGTCTATGCGGGCGCGACGGTCGGCGCGTGGTATCCGATCACGCCCGCGACGTCGCTGATGGAAGCGTTCACGATGTTCTGCAATCAGTACCGCGTGGACCCGGTGACGAAGGAAAAGAAGTTCTGCATCATCCAGGCCGAAGACGAGCTCTCGGCGGCGGGCATCGTGATCGGCGCGAACTGGGCGGGCGCGCGTTCGTTCACGTCCACGGCGGGCCCGGGCATCTCGCTAATGCAAGAGTTCATCGGCCTCGCGTACTACACCGAGACGCCCGCGGTCATCTTCGACGTGCAGCGCACGGGTCCGTCCACCGGAATGCCGACGCGCACGCAGCAGGCCGACCTGATGTCGATCGCGTACGCGTCGCACGGCGACACCAAGCACATCATGCTCTTCCCGGCAAATCCGGAGGAGTGCTTCTACGATGCGGTGAAGGCGTTCGACCTCGCCGAGCGTTTCCAGACGCCCGTGTTCGTCGTGAGCGACCTCGACATCGGCATGAACGACTGGATGGTGAAGCGCCTCAAGTGGGACGACGACTTCCGTCCCGATCGCGGGAAGGTGCTGAACGCCGAGGAAGTGGAGAAGCTCAAGCGGTTCTCGCGCTATGTCGACGTCGACGGCGACGGAATCGCGGCGCGCACGCTTCCCGGCGTGAGTGCGAAGGGGTCCTACTTCACGCGCGGTTCCGGTCACGACAAGCTCGGCAATTACACCGAGGATTCGGCCGCGTATCAGGAAGTGATGGATCGTCTTGTACTCAAGCTCGCGAACGCGGCCAAGGCCGTGCCCGCGCCGGAGCTGAATGCGCAGCAGGGCGCCGACATCGGGATCGTGGGGTTCGGCGGATGTCATGCCGCGATTCGCGAGGCGGTGGACGTGCTCCGCGCGCAGGGCGTGGCAGTGGACTACATGCGCATCCGCGGCTTCCCGTTCGACCAGCCGGTGGCGGATTTTCTCAACGCGCACGAGACGGTGTTCGTGGTGGAGCAGAATCGCGACGCGCAGCTGCGCTCACTGCTCGCCATCGAACTCGGCGTGCCGCGCGACCATATGACGCCGGTGCTCGACTATGATGGATTGCCGCTCACCGCGCGCATGGTCGTGAGCGCGGTCACGAATCATCTTGCCGGAGTGGAAGCATGACGTCGATTGCGAAGCCACCGGTTCGGCACCCCGGGCTGAAGAAGAATTCGCTGGGGCTGACGACGCGCGATTACGAAGGCGGCATGAGCACGCTGTGCGCCGGGTGCGGGCACGACTCGGTGACCGCGGCAATCATTCAGGCGTTCTGGGAGCTCGAGATCCCGCCGCATCGCGCGGCGAAGATGAGCGGCATCGGGTGCTCGTCGAAGACGACGGCGTACTTCATGCGGCAGTCGCACGGCTTCAACTCGGTGCACGGCCGCATGCCGAGCGTGGCGAGCGGCGCGAACGCGGCCAACCGCGATCTCATCTACATCGGGATCTCGGGCGACGGCGATTCGCTCTCGATTGGGCTGGGCCAGCTCTGCCACGCGATCCGGCGAAACGTGAACATGCTCTACGTGCTGGAGAACAACGGCGTGTACGGGCTCACCAAGGGACAGTTCTCGGCGTCATCGGACGTGGGCTCGACCTCGAAGAAGGGCGAGGCGAACGTGCAGCCCCCGATCGATCCCGTGCTTCTCGCGCTGACGCTCGGCGCGACGTTCGTGGCGCGCAGTTTTTCGGGTGACAAGCCGCAGCTTGGGCCGATCATCAAGGCCGGCCTGAGGCACAACGGGTTCGCATTGATCGACGTGATCTCGCCCTGCGTGTCGTTCAACGATCACGAGGGGTCGACCAAGAGCTACAAGTACACGCGCGAGCACGATGTGGAGATCGCCGATGTCGATTTCGTGCCGTTGCGAAGGGAAATCACCTCGCCGGAGAAGGTGGACGGCCGCGTGTCGGTCACGATGCACGACGGCAGTGTCGTGCGCTTCCGGGAGACGGGCGAGGCCTACGACCCGCGCAACCGCGAGGGCGCGTACGAGCACGTGCGCTCGTGCCAGGCGCGCGGCGAGATCGCGACCGGCCTTCTCTTCATCGATGAGAAGGGACAGGACATGCACGCGCTGAACCACACGGTGGCGCAGCCGCTGACCGAGTTGCCGTTCGAGGCGCTATGCCCGGGGAGCAAGGCGCTGGATGCGCTGATGGAGGAGTACCGGTGATGGACGGTGACGAGTGAGGGGTGAGGGGGAAGATCGGTGAGGGGTGAGGAGTAGCAGGCGATTCAGTCGGCGCGAAGCGCTTCCATCGAATCCACCCGCCTCGCGAGAAACGCAGGTACGAGGCTTGCGGCCACCGCCACCGCGAGCAGCACGAGCGCGACGCCGCCGAGCACGAATGGATTATTCGGCGACGTCTCGTGAAGCCGCATCTCTTCTCGCACGTCGCGCTCCGCGTCCTCGCGTCGATGGAACGCGAGACGAAAGAGCTTCTTGATGCCGGGTCGAATCATGCGAGTGTCGGCCCGGTCACGCGGAGCGCGGCGCGGCGGTGAGGATCGTCGTCACGGTCTCCGCGTACTGCACCCATTGCGCGATCTGCGCCTTGAGATGGGCACGGCCGGCTGCGGTGATCTTGTAATAGCGCGCCTGGCGCTGATTCTCGGTCACGCCCCACTCGGCCTCGATCAGCCCGCGCTCCTCCATGCGGTAGAGCGCCTGGTACACGGCCGAGTCTTCCACCTCGAGCGAGTTCGAGGAACGCTCCTCGAGCCAGTTCGTGATCTCAAAGCCGTGCATGGGCGTCCACTGCAGGGCCCTCAGCACGAGCACGTCGAGCGTTCCTTTGACTACGGGGAGCGAGGCCATTCCTTGTTCCTCCAGTGTCTCTATTTAGACTCTGTAATGAACATAAGCGTTGCAAGGACGGACGACAGACGGCAGGCGGCGGACGGCAGCCTTGAGATCATCCGGCTCTCATCTGTCCGCTTGTGGGACAGCCAATCCCAACCCTGCACAGCCTCGCGCTGTCCAACGGGGCACTGGGCCGGGCTAACACACTCCGCGCAATAGATTTAGCATCGCCCCCGCACGGCATGACACTTGCCCTTGTTCCGGGGCGTAGGGTGGCCCATAACACCGAAGAGGTCCCGCTTGGACGTAGCCCGCGCACCCCAGAAAAAGACCGGCCGCAACGCCATGATCGGCGGTGGCGTGCTTCTCGTCATCGTCGTGACCATCGTGCTCGCGAGGTTGAAGCCGGCCGCGCCGACGGTCGAAGGGGCAACCCTGTACCAGGATTCCGTCCGGCGCGGCGACATGGTGCGCGACGTGCGAGGCCCCGGAAGCCTCGTACCGGAGCACATCACCTGGATTTCCGCGCGCGCGAACGCGCGTGTCGACAAGCTCGTCGCCGAATCGGGCCAGAGCATCAAGCTCGGCGACATCCTGCTCGAGACGTCGAACCCGGACCAGCAGATCCAGGCGCTGAACGCCGAGCAGGCGCTGAGCGCTGCACAGGCCGGGCTCGTTACGCTGACGACGCAGCTGCACACAGCGAATTTGTCGCAGGAAGGCGTCGTCGCGACGACGAACACGCAGTTCGTGCAGGCGAAGCAGGACGCCATGGCGGCGGATACGCTGCTCGCCAAGAAGCTGATCTCGCCGTTCGATTACAACAACAAGAAGGCCCTCGCCGACGAACTCACGCAGCGACTGCGGATCGCGAAGGAACAGCTGGCGCTGATGCGCTCGACCGTCGATTCGCAGATCTCAGTTCAGCGGCAGCAGGTGAACCGGCTCAAGGACATCGCGAAGTTCCAGGAAGACATCCTCGCCTCGCTCGTCGTCCGCTCGCCCGATACCGGAGTGCTTCAGGACCTGACGCTCCAGCCCGGGCAGTGGGTGACCTCCGGCACCGTGCTGGCGAAGGTCGTCCAGCCCGGAAAGCTCAAGGCGCAGCTCAGAATTCCGGAAACACAGGCCAAGGACGTGCAGATCGGTCAAAAGGCCTC
>PMYN01000057.1:7159-37764 GCA_003171215.1 Gemmatimonadota bacterium
CAGCTGAAGAACGTGCTCTTCACGGGACGGCCTGCCTCTGGCGCCGGCACCGGTCCGGTGGGAATCTTCAAGGTGGTGGAAGGCGGCAGCGCGGCGATTCGTGTGCAGGTGCTGCTGGGACGCAGTTCGGTCAATCTCGTCGAGATCGTGCGCGGACTGAACGTGGGTGACAAGGTGATCCTGTCGGACATGTCGCAATGGGACAACGTCGAACGCGTACGACTCAAGTAAGGAGATGACGATGGCCGCGAACGAGCAGCAGTCGCTGATCCACCTGAAGGACATCAAGAAGGTCTTCTACACGGACGAGGTGGAGACGCACGCGCTCGCCGACGTGCACCTCGAGATCAAGCAGGGTGAGTACGTCGCAATCGGCGGCCCGTCGGGCTGCGGCAAGACGACGCTGCTCTCGATTCTCGGGCTGCTCGACACGCCCACGGGCGGCGAGTATCTCCTCGATGGCGCTCCGGTGGCCGGTCTCGATGCCGCGCAGCGCGCGCGCGTCAGGAACCGGCAGATCGGCTTCATCTTCCAGGCGTTCAACCTGATCGGCGACCTCACGGTCTACGAGAACGTCGAACTCCCGCTCACGTATCGCGGCATGAGCGCGACCGAGCGCAAGGAACGCGTGCATGCGGCGCTCGAGCGTGTGGGCATGGCGCACCGCGTGAAGCACTATCCGGCGCAGCTCTCCGGCGGCCAGCAGCAGCGCGTCGCCGTGGCGCGCGCGGTGGCCGGCGATCCCGCCATCCTCCTCGCCGACGAGCCGACGGGAAACCTCGACTCGGTGAACGGCGAGTCGGTGATGGAGCTGCTTCGCGAGCTGCATCGCAACGGCGCGACGATCTGCATGGTGACGCACGATCCGCGGTATGAGGCGCACGCGGACCGCTCGATTCACCTGTTCGACGGACGGGTGGTGGACGACAACGCGGCGGCGGCGCGGGCGTAGCCGGAAGCCGGAAGCCGGAAGCCGGAAGCCGGAAGCCGGAAGCCGGAAGCAACAGAAGAGCACACATGGCGATCAACGGGTGCCGCCGGACGGCACCCGTTGACGCATCCTCCATCGATATCATTGGGAGGATTCCGTGGGGGATTTCGCCCGGCTCAAGGTGTGGCAATCCGCTCATTCATTCGCGCTATGCGCGTATCGATTTACGGCTACCTTTCCGCTGGATGAGCGATTTGGCCTTACGACGCAGATACGGCGGGCCGCCGTGTCCGTCGGGGCGAACATCGCTGAAAGTTGCGGTCGAAGTAGCGACGCCGATCAGGGTAGATTCCTGCAGATGGCAAAAGGATCGGCCAAGGAGCTTCGCAGCCACCTCATGATCGCACGCGATCTCGGATTCCTGCCCGCGCCAGAGCAGCACTCCGCGGACCATCAACTCGAAGAGATCGAACGAATGCTCACCTCCCTCCTTCGCAACGCCCGCCAGAAATCCTCCGGCTTCCGGCTTCCGGCTTCCGGCTCTCGCCCTTCAGGCTCCCGATGATCAGTCTCCGCAACATCGAAAAAAGCTACCCCATCGCCGGCGGACAATCCTTCGTCCTCCGGCGCATCACGCTCGATATCAAACCCGGTGAGTTCGTCACCATCATGGGACCCTCGGGCGCCGGAAAGTCGACGCTTCTTGCGGTGCTCGGCATGCTCGACGGCGCGTGGACCGGCGAGTACCAGCTGCACGAGCATCTCGTCCACAAGCTCGAGACCAGGAAACGCGTCGCCCTGCACAAGCAGTACGTCGGCTTCGTCTTCCAGCAGTACCACCTGCTCGACGATCTCACGGTGGCGGAAAACCTCGACATTCCGCTCTCCTACCGCGACATCAAGAAATCGGAGCGCCAGGCGATCGTCGCGGATACGCTCGACCGGTTCGGCATGGTCGCAAAGAAGGACCTCTACCCCAGCCAGCTCTCCGGCGGACAGCAGCAGCTGGTCGCCGTCGCGCGCGCGGTCATCCACAAGCCGTCGCTCCTCCTCGCCGACGAACCCACGGGCAACCTCCACTCGGCACAGGGCAAGGAGATCATGGAGCTCTTCACGCGACTGAACGCGGCCGGAACCACGATCATTCAGGTGACGCACTCCGAGGCCAACGCGGCATACGGCAACCGGGTCATCAACCTGAAGGACGGCTGGCTCGTCTGATAGCAGGAGGGCGGCCGGCGCCGTAACCTTCACTCAATGAGTACCGCCCCGCCCAAATCCCGCCTTCTCGTGGCGGACGACGATCGCGACGTGCTCGAGGCCCTTCGCCTGCTGCTCAAGAGCGAGGGGTACGATGTCGAGGTCGTGACCTCGCCCTCGGGAGTGGCCACCGCCGTCGGCGCGCGCGATTTCGACGCGCTGCTGATGGACATGAACTACACGCGCGACACCACGGGCGGCACCGAGGGACTCGACCTCCTCACGCGGCTCCATCAGCTCGACGCCACGCTCCCCGTGGTCGTGATGACCGCGTGGGGAAGCATCGAGGGCGCGGTCGAGGCGCTGCACCGCGGCGCGCGCGATTACATCGAGAAGCCGTTCAACAACACGCGCCTGCTCCACGTGCTGCGCACCCAGGTGGAACTCGGCCGCGCCCTGCGCCGCAGCCAGCGGCTCGAAAGCGAGAACCTCGCCCTTCGCCGCGACGGCGCGCCGCAGCTCATCGCCGAATCGGCGGTGATGCAGCCCATCCTGCGCCTCATGGAACGCATCGGGCCGTCCGACGCGAACGCGCTGATCACGGGCGAGCACGGCACCGGAAAGGAAGTCGTCGCCGCATGGCTGCACGCCGCCTCGCCGCGCGCCGGGCGCGCGATGGTCACCGTGAACCTCGGCGGACTTTCCGAAGGCGTGTTCGAGAGCGAACTGTTCGGCCACACCAAGGGCGCGTTCACCGACGCGAAGACGGACCGCGTCGGACGCTTCGAGCTCGCGGACGGCGGCACGCTCTTCCTCGACGAGATCGCGAACCTCTCGCTGGCGCAGCAGGCGAAGCTCCTGCGCGTGCTGCAGGAAGGCGAGTTCGAACGCGTGGGCTCCTCGCGCTCGCGCCGCGTGGACGTGCGCATTCTCGCGGCGACCAACGCCGACGTGCGCGCGGAGGTCGCCGCGGGCAGGTTCCGCGAGGATCTCTTCTTCCGCCTGAACACCGTGGAGATCCACCTGCCGCCGCTGCGCGAGCGGCGCGACGACATTCCGCTGCTCGCGGGACATTTCCTCAAGCAGTTCGCGGCGCGCTATCGCCGCCCGGTCACGGGGTTCTCACCGGACGGCATGCGCGCGCTCCTCGAGTATTCCTGGCCCGGCAACGTGCGCGAGCTCGCGCACGCGATCGAGCGTGCGACACTGCTCGCCGAGGGCGATGCGGTCACCGCCGCGGACCTGAACTTCCGCGCGGCGACCGATGCGGCACCGAAGCTCGACGAGATGAGCCTGGAAGAGGTCGAGCGCGCGCTCATCACCAAGGCGCTCGCGCGCCACGAAGGCAACGTGAGTCTCGCGGCACAGGCGCTGGGCCTCTCGCGCAGCGCGCTGTACCGGCGCCTGCAGCGGCACGGCCTCTAGCCCGCGATGGTAAGGAGGGAGGAGTGCGCCTGCGGATGTCGATCGCACTCCGCCTGACGTAGACCAGCCATGTCTTCCTCTCACGAACGGCAGGTGACGATCATCGCCCTCGTCATGGTGCTGCCGGCGCTGGTCCTCGCGTTCGTGCTGCTGTGGACCGGCACCCTGCCGCCGCGGACGCAATGGACGCTTACCGTCGTGATCTCGCTCGTGGTTCTCGGCGGCGTCGCATCGCTGCGCGAGCGGGTGATCCGGCCGCTGCAGACACTCTCGAACATGATCGCCGCGATTTGCGAACAGGACTATTCGCTCCAGGCTCGCCACGCAAACGCGGATGACGCGCTCGGTCTCGCGATGCTCGAGATGAACACGCTGATGACGGAGCTGAAGGAGCGGCGGCTCGGCGCGCTGGAGGCCACGGCGCTCCTGCAACGCGTGATGGCGGAGATCGACGTGGCGGTGCTCGCGTTCGACGACACCGGTGCGCTGCGCCTCGTGAACGCGGGCGGCGAACGCCTGCTCGCCCAGCCGTCGGAACGCCTGCTTGGCCGCCGCGCGGAAGAGCTCGGGCTCGCCGGCTGTCTCGAGGGCGATGCGCCGCGCGTGATGGAGCTCGGTACCGGCGACCGGCGCGGCCGCTACGAAATGCGGCGCGGCCTGTTCAGGCAGGGCGGGCGTCCGCACCAGTTCGTCGTACTCGCCGACGTGAGCCGCGCACTGCGCGAGGAGGAGCGCCTCGCGTGGCAGCGCCTCATTCGCGTGCTCGGACACGAGATCAACAACTCGCTGACGCCGATCAACTCGCTCGCCGAGCGCCTGAACACGCTGCTGCAGCGCTCGCCGCCGGAGGGTGAGCTGCGCGAGGATCTTCAACGCGGACTCGGCGTAATCGCGAACCGCTCGGAAGGACTCACGCGTTTTCTCGCGTCGTACACGAAGCTCGCCAAACTTCCGCCGCCGACCTTTGCGAGCGTCGATGTCGCGTCGTGGGTTCAGCGCGCGACGCGGCTCGAATCGCGGCTCCCGGTCGAGATCGTGCCGAGCCCGGTCGTGACGCTGAAAGCGGACGGCGACCAGCTCGACCAGCTGTTGATCAACCTCGTCGCGAACGCCGTCGATGCGGCGCTGGCGACCGGCGGTGGTGTACGCGTGAACTGGACGACACGCGGGGACTCGTTCGAGCTGACGGTGCAGGACGACGGGCCGGGCCTGCCCAACTCCGCGAACCTGTTCGTGCCGTTCTTCACGACGAAGCCGGGCGGGACCGGGATCGGGCTCGTGCTGTCGCGGCAGATCGCGGACGCGCACTCGGGAACGTTGGTGTTGGCGAATCGTGCGGGAGCACGGGGCTGTGAGGCCCGCCTCACCCTGCCGCTGCAGGGCTGATGCAAACCATTTCACGCCGGGGCGTGTCGAAGGCCCATGGATACCGTCCTCTTCGACCTGCGGTATGCCGCGCGCCGTCTCCGGCACTCGCCCGCCTTCACGCTCGTCGTCGTCCTCACGCTCGCGCTCGGCATCGGCGCGAACTCCGCGATCTTCAGCGTCATCAACACGGTGCTGCTGCGACAGCTGCCGTATAGGGACCCCGGCAAGCTCGTCACGATCTACCACTACTATCCGACCTTGAAGATGGAGGCGCCCGTGTCGGCGCCCGGATTCAAGGACTATCGCGACCGCACGCACGATTTCGAGAACGTCGCGGTGGAAAACCAGTGGAACGTGAACCTGACCGGAACGGGCGATCCGGAGCGGCTCGCCGGTTCCAAGGTGAGCGCGCAGTTCTTCCCGACGCTCGGCGTGGCACCCCTGCACGGCCGCGTGTTCCGTCCCGAAGAGGATGCGATCGGCCACGAGCACGAGGTCGTGCTGGGCTACGGACTGTGGCAACGCGATTTCGGCGGCGATCCGTCTATCATCGGCAAACAGGCATCGCTGAACGACGAGACCTACGACATCGTCGGTGTGATGCCGGCGTCGTTCGTCGATCCATGGGGCAAGCTCGTTGAGCTCTGGGCGCCGATCGCGCTGAACCCGGCGCTGTTCGTGCCGAACAACTATACGAACGAGTTCATGCCGCTTACCGCGCGACTCAAGCCGGGAGTCCCCGTTCAGCAGGCGGCGAGGGACATGTCGGCGTTCGCCGCACAACTGAGGAAGGACTATCCCAGCAAATTCAGCCCGGACTGGACGCTCGAGGTGAAGACGCTCGACGAAGTGAACACCGGTCCGATCCGGCCGGCGCTCCTGGTGCTGCTCGGCGCGGTGGGGTTCGTGCTCCTGATCGCGTGCGCGAACGTGGCGAACCTGATGCTCGCACGCGCCGCGGCGCGTCACAAGGAAGTGGCGATCCGCACGGCGTTGGGCGCGGACCGCTGGAGCCTGGTGCGGCAACTGCTCACGGAGAGCGTGCTGCTCTCGTCCATCGGAGGTGCGGTGGGACTGCTGCTCGCGTGGGCGAGCATCCGCGGGCTGGTCGCGATGAACCCCGGCAACATCCCCGGCATCACCGACCTCACGATCGACACACGCGTGGTGCTGTTCACGCTCGCGATCTCGCTCGCAACGGGTGTGCTGTTCGGACTGGTGCCCGCACTGCAGACCTCACGCGAGAACCTGCACGTCACGCTGAAGGAAGGCGGGCGCTCGGGGACGGCGGACCGCGGTGGCCAGCTGATGCGCCGCGTGCTCGTCGTGAGCGAGGTGGCGCTCGCGCTGACGCTCCTGGCGGGTGGCGGGCTGCTCGTGAAGAGCTTCGCGCGGCTGCAAGGCGTGGACCCTGGATTCAAGTCGAACAACGTTCTCACCTTCGGCCTCGCGCTCCCAGCCGCGCGCTATCCCAGCGATACCGCGCAGGCCGCCTTCTTCGATGCGGTGATTTCCCGCATCGCACTGGTCCCGGGGGTGAAGACAGCGGGCGCCACCTCGGTGATGCCGTTCGGTGGCGGCTGGTCCACCGCGAGCTTCAACGTCGAGGGGTTCGTCGTGCCGCCGAAGACGAACGGCCCATGGGGAGACGTGCGCATCGTGGCGGGCGATTTCTTCGCGTCATTGCAGATCCCTCTGCTGCGGGGGCGGGTGTTCAACCGGAGTGACGCGATCTCATCGCCCCGCGTCGCCGTCGTGGACGACGAATTCGTCCGGCGCTTCTACAAGCCCGGGGAAGAGCCGATCGGAAAGCGGATCTATTTCGACGACAAGGTGACGGACAGCACGAAATTCATCACGATCGTCGGCGTCGTAGGCCACACCAAGCACGAAGGGCTCGACGCCACGCCTCGAGTTCAGCTGTACGAGGACGAATCGCAGGCCGCATTCAAGCTCAATGCGATGCAGGTCGCCGCGCGGACGTCAGGCGACCCGAAGACGTACGTGAGCGCAATTCGCAATGCAATCCACGAAATCGATCGCGACATGCCGATGTCGAAGGTGAACACGCTCGACGTCCTGGTGGACAACTCGATGGGACAGCGCCGTCTCTCGACCGTGCTACTCGGCGTCTTCGCGGGGCTCGCGCTGCTGCTCGCGTCGATCGGCATCTACGGCGTGATGTCGTACACGGTCGCGCAGCGCACGCGCGAGCTGGGGGTTCGCGTCGCGCTCGGCGCGAGCCGGCAGAGTGTGCTCGGCCTCGTGATGCGGCAGGGCATGGCCATCACGCTGATCGGCGTGGCGATCGGGCTCGGCGGCGCATTCGGACTCACGCGCCTGATCGCAACGCAATTATTCTCGGTGAAGGCAACCGACCCTGCGACCTTCGCGACGGTGACCGCGGTGCTCGTGGCCGTGGCGGTTGCCGCGACGCTGGTGCCGGCGCTGCGGGCGACGCGCATCGATCCATTGACGGCGCTGCGCGAGGAGTAGCGGCTGGCACAGCAGACATTTGCGCGCTCTCGCAATGCGATGATGACGGGTTCGGCTACCAAACCACGAATATTCGCGGATACGATGCGGAGATTCGTGGAACATGGAGCGAGCCACTCGCGCTGACCTGGAACTGTTGCACGGCGCACTCACCGGTCAAATCATCGGTGCGTTCTTCGACGTGTACAATGAGCTCGGGCACGGGTTTGCCGAGTTGGTCTATCACCGTGCCATGCTTGTCGCACTAGCCGAGCGCGGAATCCGGACTGAAACCGAACGAATCCTCACGATCCAATTTCATGGATCGGTAGTCGGCGATTACCGGGCCGACTTGATCGCGGACGACAAGGTGATTGTAGAGTGCAAGGTCGCCGCGAAGATCCTTCAGACGCACGAGACCCAGTTGTTGAACTATCTCAAGGCGACGAGCATCAAGATCGGGTTGATCCTGAATTTTGGACCCGATGCGACGTTTCGACGCATGCTGTTGTCGTCAGGCGACAACCGTTCTGCAGTCGTTCGCGCATGAAGCAACAGCTTTCCACAGATCTCACAGATGACCACGGATCTGCACAACACCTCTTCTCTGTCGTTCCCAGAAAGGCTGTTGCCTTATCCGCTCCATCCGCGAAATCCGTGGAAAAGCAGTTCAAGCCTCTCCACAGATCTCGCAGATGACCGCGGATCTCCATAACACCTCTTCTCTGTCGTTCCCAGAAAGGCTGTTGCCTTATCCGCTCCATCCGCGAAATCCGTGGAAAAGCAGTTCAAGCCTTTCCACAGATCTCGCAGATGACCGCGGATCTGCACAACACCTCTTCTCTGTCGTTCCCAGAAAGGCTGTTGCCTTATCCGCTCCATCCGCGAAATCCGTGGAAAAGCAGTTCAAGCCCTTCCACAGATTTCGCAGATGACCGCGGATCTCCATAACACCTCTTCTCTGTCGTTCCCAGAAAGGCTGTTGCCTTATCCGCTCCATCCGCGAAATCCGTGGAAAGAAGTTGCTCGCCTCTATCGAATCCTCATTGAAACAACCGTCAGAATCGAAGGGAGAGACAGCTCAGCCCGCCATCCATTTTCTGGAACTCGGACATGTCAAGCACGATCAAGTCATAGCAGAGCTGCTCGAGCGTATGCTGCATTCCCGGGAAACCGGCGGCCATCAGCACGTGATCGTTCACCCGCACGCAGTTCGCTGCGTACTCCTCGCCCGGGGGGACGCGCACGAGCTCGTGGTTCCTTCGCGCGAGATGACCCGCGAGCGAATCGATGGCGACGATCCTCTCGTCACCAAGCGACGCGATGCCGCTCTTGAGGTGCAGGATGCCCGGTATTGCCCTGATGTCGATACACGAGGAGGTGTAGCCGGCCTTGGTCAGGAACGCAGCCAGTTGTGCGGCGCCTTCCCAGTTCGTTCGCTGCGAGATTCCGATGAAGAAATGTTCACCCGCCTCGCAGATGTCGCCGCCGTCGAGCGTGCCGGGCGATTCGATGGTGGTCGGCTTGATGTCGAGCGACGCGAGCGCCGCCCGAATCGCCTTCACTTCGCCGGCGCGACTCGAAGCACCCGGCCGGGTGAGCACGTTGCATCGGACGGACAGGATCGCCGTGTCTTCGACGAACGTCGCGTCGGGATGCGCCGGATCCTCGGGTAGCCGCTCGAGTTCCAGACCAACGCGCTCCAGAGCGTCGCAATACTGCGCGTGCTGCTCGAGGGCGAGGGCGAAATCGGGCGTGCCGAGCGCCGCCGACGTGAGACCATCGGCGAAGTTGGAGCTCGGAGGACGGACGATCGCGCGTGTGAAGCGGAACGACATCAGAGGCCGACGGCCTCCCGCCAGCGGTCTGCGATCGCCGCATGTCCCGCGATGGTCGGATGCACCCCGTCCGCGAGCCAGTACGAAGGCGGCGCGCTCCTCGCGAGCTGCGTGAACATCGGCTGCAGCGGTATGAAAGTGGCGCCCGCCTTCTTCGCCACGCGCGCAACCACCGCACGACGTTGGTCGAATTCGGGAAACCAGCTCGAGTCGACGGCGCCGGTGACGAGCACGAACGGCTCGAGCATCACCAGACGCGCGTTGGGCAGCGCCTGCTTCGTTCCATGCAGCAGCTCGCTGTACTGCGACTCGAATTCGGCGACGGTGCCCGCGTAGCCGCCGGCAAGCTTGTGCCAGAGGTCGTTCACGCCGACGAGAATGCTCAGGATGTCGGGCTTCAGCGCGATCGTATCCGTTTCCCATCGCGCCTGCAGTGCAGGCACGTTGTCGCCGCTCACGCCACGATTGAAGATCCGGAGCCCGCTGTCCGGGTGTGCGCGCAGCATGTATGACGCGGCGATCAGCGCGTAGCCGCCGCCGAGCGCGGACGCGATGTTCTCCGCGGGGACGTGGTTCCGATTGCGCCCCGCATCGGTGATGGAGTCGCCCTGAAAGAGAATGACTGGCATCCCTGTTCTCAGTTCGGGATTTCTTTCTTCACGACATCGGTGCGGTACAGCTTGAACCCGCGCGCGACATAGTGCTCGAACGCCTTCGGGTGGTCGAGGCTGCAGGTATCGAGGATGACGCGTTTCGCACCCCCCGCCCAGGCCGCTTCTGCGGCGGCCGTGAGCATGTGCGCGCCAAGCCCTTTTCCGATGAACGATCCGATCAGGCCGAAGTACTTGATTTCGACGTCGCCGTTTTGATGGCGTTTGAGCTCGAAGTATCCCGCCGGTATCCCGTCCACGGCCAGGACATAAGTGTCGATGTCGGGCTGCCCGAGGTACTCGCGCCACTTCGGAAGGGACCAGCTCAGTCGATCGGTCCAGTGGTAATCCGCGCCGACGGCCGCGTAGAAGAAACGGTTGAGCTCCGGCATGGGATGCGGCACGCGCGCGACCGTCACTCCCGGAATCGACGCGCGCTTCGGGCGCAGGTCGCCCGGCGCGGTCATTTCGAGGAACTTGATGGTGACGTCGGTCAGCGGCATCCGGAGCGGGGGTTCAGTTGTACGGCTGGTGACACACCGGTTAAGGTGTCATGTGTGACCTGGGGACGCGAGCGCTTCAACGCACATACCGCCAACGACAGCAGGCCCTCATGACCGAACGGCTCTACTACACGGACGCCAGGCTCACCGAATTCACCGCGCGCGTGCTGGAGGTCGCCGGCGACCGTGTGTACCTCGACCGCACCGCATTCTACCCCACCTCGGGCGGCCAGCTCTTCGACGTCGGCACGCTCGGCGACGCGCGCGTGGTGGACGTGGTGGACGAGAAGGAGCGGATCGCGCACGTCCTCGAGAAGCCGGCGCGCTTTTCGCCCAATGACGAACTCAAGGCGCGCGTCGACTGGACGCGACGATTCGACCACATGCAGCAGCACACGGGCCAGCACCTGCTGTCAGCCGTGTTCGAGGAACTCTTCGGGCACAAGACGGTGAGCGTGCACTTCGGCGACGAATCCTCCACGCTCGATCTCGACGTCGCCTCGCTCCCGAAAGATCGCGCGCTGAAAGCCGAACGGCGCGCAAATGAGATCGTGTTCGAGAACCGCCCCGTGACGGTGACGTTCGAGGATGCCGCGTCCGCGACCGGCCTTCGGAAGGCGGCCGATCGCACGGGGGAAATCCGGATCGTCGAGATCGAGGGAATCGACCGGAGCGCCTGCGGCGGTACGCACGTGCGCGGCACCGGAGAGATCGGCCCGGTCGTCGTCCGGCGAATCGAGAAGTACAAACAGTCGACGCGCGTCGAGTTCCTGTGCGGCTGGCGTGCGCTCGCCCGTGCACGCGCGGATTTCGACGCGCTCTCGACCATCGCTGGTTCCCTGACCACGTCGATCGACGAAGTGCCCGCGCTCGTGTCGGCGCAGGCCGCGCACCTGAAGGAAGCCGAGACGGACGCGAGAAAGCGCGGAGAGGAGCTCGCGAAGTACCAGGCGCGCGAGCGGTGCGATGCCGCGGTCCCGGACTCGAACGGAGTGCGCCGCATCGTCGAGACCGCGCCGTCGATGGACCCCCTGCGCGCGATGGCACAGGCAATCTCGGCGCTTCCCAAGGCGATATACGTGGGGACCGTCGCGTCACCGCCGGGAATCGTGTTCGCGGCCTCCGCGGACTCGGGGGTCAATGCCGGTGAGCTGCTGAAATCGGCGCTCGGTGCGAATGGGGGACGCGGGGGCGGATCGCCGCGCGTCGCGCAGGGAACGGTTCCGGACGCCGCCGCGCTTCAGCGGGTCATTGAGCTCTTGCACTGAGCCAAGACGCGCCGCGGCGCGGGTGAATACGGGAACAGGTCGCGCGCCATGAGTGCGTGCGCTCGGGCTTTTTCGCAACGGCCGCGTGCCAGGAAATAATCGGCGGCTCGCATCTGGATGCGATAGGATCCGGGGTCCTTCGAGAGCGCCGACTCGATCGACGCCGACGTTCCCACCTCGTACAATCGCATCGCCTGGATCCGCCGTTCGCTGAACACGCAGGCGGCAAGCGTGAACGTCGCGAACGTCGCGCCGAGCAGAAGCCTCCGCGTCGCCGATGGTGAGACGGCACGGCGCTCAGCTCCCGCCGTGAGCAACGCTCCCGCCGCGGCCCACACGACGATGGATGGCGTGGGAAGGAGCAGCACGGCGTCGAACCCGCCCGCGATCGCGGCGATGAGCACGACGCCCCCGCCGGTGATCGCCGCGAGCCGCTCATCGGGCGAGCGTGCAGAATCGTATCTCGTCTTGAGCGCGCTGCCCAGCAGCAGTACCACGAACGCCACGAGCGCGAGGAACGCCGCCACGCCACGCTCCGAGAGCGCCCCAACCCAGTCGCTGCTCGGCCACGGATTCGCGGCCATCCCCGTGGTCTCCGCCAGCGACGGATCGTTCGACGGCGCAAAAGCCGGATAGATCACGGGCCAGTTCCCCGGTCCCACACCCAGCAGCGGATGCGCCGCCACCATCTTCACCGAGTTCGCGTACTGCGCGAGACGGCCACGTCCGCTTCCCTCGCGGAAATCGACGACGCCCTTCACCGAGTCGAGATACGGACTGTCGCTGCGCCAGTCGAGCGAGTTGGGGAGGGCGAGCGCGAGCACCACTCCGGCAGCGACCGCTGCCAGCGCGAACGTCATCCGGCGTCGCACGGCGGTGTTCTCGAAAAGCGCCGGGCCGCGCATCGCCACTACGCCCGCGAGCACCGCGCTCACCGCGAGCGCGAGCCAAGCCGCCCGCGTGCGCGAGAGCACGAGCGCCGCGGCACACGCCGCCAGCGACGCGGTCCAGAAGAGCGCGCCGCTCTTTCCCCGCGCGGCGGCGATGCACCACAGGATCAGCGGCACACCCGCCGCGGTGAGGTGCGCCATGAAATTCCTGTTCCCGAACGTTCCCCCGGGCGCACGATTCAGCGCGGCAAATTCCATCTTCACCCCGTACGCCTGTGCGAGCGCGGTGATCGCCCCAATCACGACGACGAGGGCGAGCACCCGCGCGAGCGCCTTGGCAAATCCCGCGGATGCCGCGGCACGGGCCGACCAGAAGATCACGGCCCCGCTCACGCTGACGGTGAACGCGCGATATGCGAGCCAGTGATTGGTCGCGAAGAGCGCGGAAATCGCCGAGAGGAAGAGCCAGGCAACCAGGGCGAGGTCCGCCCGGCTGAACGACAGCCGGCGCGCGGTCGCCAAGGCCGCGAGGCCGGCGATGAGCGCCGCGGCGTGAAACGCGAGTTCCTTCGGCGCGAAGAACCGGTCGAGGTCGAACGAACGGTACGGGAGCACCGCCAGCACGCACGCGAGCGCCCCCGCGCCGACCGCGAGCAGCATCGTTACTCCGGCCAGGGGAGCGTTTGGCTTCCTTGCTGCGTACATTTAGGTGACCGGAACCGTACTGGGTTTTTATTTGTGGAGGGTGAATGACAGTATACGACGACAAGAAGATCCAGAACCTGGTGAAGAAGCTCACCAAGAACCCCAAGCCGAAAGCCGAGCCGGGCAAGACGTACGACAAGACCGCGCCTCAGCGCGGCGGCGACGACCAGGAAGTGGAGCGCGAGAAGTTCTTCAAGGAGATGAAGCGGCGCGAGTTCTGAGCCTGACGCGCGTCGAGCACGCTAAGCCTTCGCGTGAGCCGGTGGCTCCTCGAGCGTCAGCATTCGCCTGAGGACTTTCCCGATCAGCGACTTGGGAAGATCGGTGCGGAAGACGACCTTCGCCGGAACTTTGTAGAATGCCAGGTGCGTCTTGCAGTACGCGCGGATGTCCTGCTCCGTGGCGGTCGCGCCCGGCTTCATCACCACGAACGCCACCGCGATCTCCCCGTGCGCCGGATCGGGGAATCCGCGCACGCCCACATCGAGCACGCCCGGATATGCTGCGATCGCCTCTTCGAGTTCGCGCGGCCATACCTGCATGCCGTTCTGTTTGATGAGATCCTTCTTGCGGTCGACGAGAAAGACGTACCCGTCCTCGTCCATTTTCGCGAGGTCGCCCGTGCGCAGCCATACCACGCCATCCGCGTCGGTGAAGATCATCTCGGTGCTCTCCTTCGGATTGCGCCAGTAGCCCTTCATGATCTGCGGCCCACGCAACAGCATCTCACCTTCACCTGTTCCCTCGATCACTTTCAACGGATCGTCGGCGTCCACGATCCGCACGAAGACGTCCGACACCGGCATTCCCACCGAGCCGATCTTCGATTCTCCCTTCACGGGATTCACGCACGCCGCGATCAGCGATTCCGTGAGGCCGTACCCCTCGATGATCTTCGCGCCGGTGACTTCCTCGAATCCCTTCTTCGTCTCGGCCAGCAGCGGCGCCGCGCCGCTTGCACACACTTTCAGCGAAGCGAAACTCACCCTGCCGCTCTTCACGCGCTTGTGGTTGAGCAGCCCGTTGAAGAGCGTCGGCACGCCGGCGAACGCCGTCGGCTTCACCTTCGCGATGCTGCTCACGATGTCGTCGAGGTCGCGTGGGTTCGGGATCAACGAGATCGGGTTGTGCCCGATGAAGCAGATCGACTGCACCGCGCACGCGCCGTACGAATGGAATAGCGGGAGCGGCATCATGTACACGCTCTGCCACGGCACGATGGAATCGCCCAGCCACGCCTGGAGCTGGAGTCCGGTCATCACCAGCGCCTGATGCTCGCCCATCACGCACTTGGGCGTCCCGGTCGTCCCGCCGCTCATCAGCAGGATCGCGACGTCCTCGGGTGCGGGCGGTGCTTCCGCTGACTTCTTGCCGTCGAACCGCCTGAGCAGTTCCGCCATGCCGACGTCGCCGTCGCGGTGCGACACGCGATATCCGTCCTTCTTCTCCGTGAAGAGGGTGAACAGGATCGAGAGGAACGGCGGGAACCACTCCTTGATGTTCGTCGTCACGATCCGCTTCACCGGCGTGTGCGACTGCACCTTCTTGAGCCGCTCGTAGAACGAGCTGAGCGTCACCACGACGCTCGCATCGATCGTCGTGAGCGGCCCGGCGAGCTCATCCTCGGTATAGATCGGGTTCAGCGGCGCGAAGATCCCGCCCAGCTTCCACGTGGCGAACTCGACGATGAAATATTGCGGGCAGTTCGGGAGCATCGCGGCCACGCGGTCGCCGCGCTTCACGCCGAGCGACGCCAGCGCCGCGGCGAACGCGTCCGATGTGCGCTCGAGTTCGGCGAGCGTGAACGGACGCCCCTTGAAGAGGAAGGCCGGATATTGCGGGCGCTCGCGCACACCGTCGTGCACGTAATCGAGCAACGTTCGATGCGGATACGGCTCGAGCGACGGGGGCACTCCGGGGTCGTAATGCGCCAGCCACGGATACGCCGAGGAGTGACCTGCCGGCGGGCCGGTCATCGGTGCGCGTCGAGAGCGTTCGCGATACCTTCCACGATCTGTCCCTCCTCGTTCATGCCCGCTTCACACAACCTTCCACGTCCAACGCCGAATATGCACCCGCTCCGCCCGCGGCACATACTGCTTTGCCTCTGCCTCGTTCCGGCGATCCTTGCCGGACAGGGCTCTTTCGCCATTCCGACGGACCAGCCGTCGGTGACACGCGCGCTCGACGGCATCAAGTCGTCGAATTCGTGGATGCTCGACCAGCAGGTGTCCATCTGCGAGATCCCCGCGCCCGACTTCAAGGAGCAGGCGCGCGCCGCGGAGTTCAAGAAGCGCCTCATCGCGCTCGGCTATCCGAACGCACGAATCGACACTGCTGGGAATGTAATCGCCGAGCGTGCAGGCACCGGAAAGGGGCCGACCGTCATGCTCGCCGGCCACCTCGACACCGTGTTTCCCGAGGGAACCGACGTGAAGGTGAAGCGCGACGGCAATAAGTTCGCGGCGCCGGGAATCGGCGACGACTGTCGCGGCCTTGCCGTCGTGCTCGCCGTGGCCAAGGCGCTCAACGAGGGACGGGTCGAGACCAACGGGAAGGTGATTCTGGTCGGCAACGTCGGCGAGGAGGGCGAAGGAAACCTTCGCGGCGTGCGAGAGCTCCTCACGTCCGGGTACAAGGGAAAGGTCGACTACTTCATTTCCGTGGACGGGCTCGGGCTGCACGTCGTCGATCGCGCGGTGGGGAGCAAGCGCTACGACGTCAAGTTCAAGGGCCCGGGCGGCCATAGCTACGGCGCGTTCGGCATGCCGAGCGCGATCCATGCGATGGGGCGCGCGATCGCCCTGATCTCGGACGTTCAGGTCCCGGCGAGTCCGAAGACGACGTATACGGTGGGCATCGTGAAGGGTGGGACGTCCGTCAACTCGATTGCCGGCGACGCGTCCATGGAAGTGGACATGCGGTCGGAGTCGCTCGCAAATCTCGACTCCGCGGAAGCCCGAATCCGGAGGGCCATCGACGCCGGTGTGGCCGCCGAGAACAAGCGGTGGCCGAACTCGCCGGCGAAGATCGCGGTGAAGTTCGATACGATCGGCATCCGGCCGATCGGGGCGAAGCTGCAGACCGACGATTCACCCATCGTGCGCACCGCGCTCGCGGCGTCGAAGGCGCTCGGCGCCGAACAGACACCGACGGGCGCGTCGAGCACCGACTCCAACCTCCCGATGAGCCTGGGCATTCCGGCGATCACGATCGGCGGCGGCGGCAAGGGATCAGGCACCCACTCGCTCACCGAGACGTTCGAAGAGACGCCTGACGGGTATAAAGGACCGCAGTGGGCATTGCTGATCGTGGCGGCGCTTGCCGGAACCCGGGCGTCCGTCACGCCGTAAGGCTGTCGACAAATCAAACTCAGGAGTCTCACAGACCGTGCACTCTCCCCGGATTTCTTTCTACGCCGCCGCCGCCGCTTTTTTCACGATCGCGTTGCCGGTCGTCGCCCAGCAGGCTCCCGCCGCCCCGAAGTTCGACCGCACGGGCGTGCGCGACACCTCGATCTTCGCGCCGCTCGTCTTTCCGACGCCGTCGGCGACGCGCGCCGCCAGCGGAGCGCCGGGCGCGCGCTACTGGCAGAATCGCGCCGACTACGACTTGAAGGCGACGCTCGACACCGCCGCGAAGTCGGTCTCGGGCGAGATGGTGTTCCGCTACACGAACAACTCGCCCGACACGCTGACCTACATCTGGATGCAGCTCGAGCAGAACGCGTTCCGGAAGAATTCACTGAGCTCGCAGGTGTACTCGCAGGGATCGCGCTGGAACCCAGGACAGTTCGAGGGCGGCGACAAGCTCACTCGGGTCGAGCAGGTGCTCGCCGGTGGCGGCGGCGCGAAGAAGCGCGTGCCGATCACGATTCGCGAAGGCGAGACGATGATGAAGGTGCCGCTCGCCGAGCCGCTCGCGCCGGGCAAGACAGCGACGCTCGAGATGGCGTGGAACTTCCTCGTTCCCGAGCACGGCGCCGACCGGATGGGGCGCGACAAGTCGCTGTACGAAATTGCGCAGTGGTATCCCCGCGCGGCGGTATACGACGACCTGCGCGGCTGGAACAACGACCCCTACATCGGTCAGGGCGAATTCTATCTCGACTACGGCGACTACACGGTCGCGGTGACGGTGCCCGTCGGCTACATCGTCGCGGGAACGGGGCTGCTCGAGAATCCGAAGGACGTGCTTACTCCAACGCAGGTCTCACGGCTCGATGAAGCGCTGAAGAGCGACAAGGTCGTGCGCGTGATCACGGCCGACGAGCTCAAGAGCGGTGCCGCGCGTCCGTCGAAGAGCGGGACGCTCACCTGGAAATTCCGCGCGAAGAACGTGCGCGACGCGGTGTGGGCCGCGTCTCCCGAGTATCAGTGGGACGCGACGAGCTACAAGGGCGCGTACGCGTTCGGCTATTATCGGCCGAGTGCCGCGGATTTGTGGACGGAATCGGCGGACATGGCGAAGATGTCGATCCAGGAGTATTCGGAGCGCTGGTTCCAGTACCCATGGCCGCAGATTTCGGTGGTCGAGGGGCCCGTGAGCGGGATGGAGTACCCGATGCTCGCGATGGAGGACCACAGCCAGAGCAAGCAGGGGCTGTACAACGTGATCACGCACGAGGTCGGGCATAACTGGTTCCCGATGATCGTGGGCTCGAACGAGCGCGTGTACATGTGGCAGGACGAGGGGTTCAACACGTTCATCAACACGTTCTCGGAGTCGCGGCGCTTCCCGAAGGACGGCGACCAGATGCAGCGCGCGGCGGGCGAGCGTGGCGAAGTCGAGCAGGTGATGAAGGCCGATCAGGACGGGCCGGTCATGACGCCGCCCGATCGCATCGCGGAGCCGTTGCTCGGCATCGCGGCGTACCTGAAGCCGTCGGTGGGACTCCAGCTGCTGCGGCAGGAGATCCTCGGCCCCGACGCCTTCGACGACGCGTTCCGCACCTACGTCGCGCGCTGGGCGTTCAAGCATCCGACGCCGGCGGATTTCTTCCGGACGATGGAAGATGCGTCGGGGCATCGGCTCGACTGGTTCTGGCGCGAGTGGTTCGTGGAGAACGAACATTTCGATCAGGCGATCGACGGCGTGCGCCTGTCGAGTGTGGGCGACACGAACCAGGTTCTCGTCGCGTATGCCAATCGTGCGCGCGGCGTGCTCCCGATTCGCGCTCGCTTCACCATGAGCGACGGCTCGACGCAGGACTTCAACTATCCGGCGGAGGTGTGGAGCACGAACACCGTGCGTTACATCAGGCGGTATTCGTTCGTGGGGAAGAGGGTGGTGAAGATCGAGCTCGACCCCGACCACCGGCTGGTGGACATCGATCGGAGCAACAACGTGTGGACGGCACCGGTGCCGTAACGTGACGCGGTGGCGCGTG
The DNA here is from genome assembly GCA_003171215.1 of Gemmatimonadota bacterium. Classification (GTDB taxonomy): domain Bacteria; phylum Gemmatimonadota; class Gemmatimonadetes; order Gemmatimonadales; family Gemmatimonadaceae; genus Fen-1231. The sequence continues at coordinate 25,802 of PMYN01000057.1, forward strand.
AGGCGCTTCGCAGCGCCGACAGCGGTGCTGTTCGCCCTCGCCGCAGCCGTCCAAGCCTGCGATTCGCGAAGCTCGCAGGGGTGGACGATGGGGGCGACTTATTCCACCGACTCCGGCATCCCGGGACACAATGCCACGGTGACCGTGCGAGCCCGGGTGCTGAAGGACAAAATTCGCTTTACGATGCCCGGGACCGCGGCGGCGGCGTTCGGCAATTACACGATCGTCGACTCGGCGGCCGGTACGGTCGCGAAGGTGTTCCCCAAGGGCAACTTGGTGTTGCTCTGGAGCTCGAAGTCCGGGATTTCCGAGACTGCGCCGATCATCAAAGTGGAGGTCCACGTAGGTCCCGGATACGCGATGGAGGATCTCGGCGGTGGCGAGCCGATCCTGGGACACGCCACACATCGCTATCGAGAAACGCTGCCGTACGAGACCCACGTGACGGTGGGAGGCGATTCGTGCACGCGGCACCTACGGACCGTGTCGGAGCTGTGGGTGACGCCAGACTCCGGGGTCCCCGACATCGAGGCTCCGATCAGGATCAACGCAAATGGGATCGGATCGATCGCAAGCAGCAACGCGTTCAAGACAATCGCCGAAGCCAGGGGCAGCCGAATACGCGGGGTCGTGCTGAGGCGGACGACTACCTCGACCAATCCGCTCGCCGTGAACAACTCGCTCGCGATCCATTCGAGCTGGGAGATCACGGAGCTTAAGCGCCACGCGATCGATGCATCCGAGTTCGAGGCTCCGTCGGGCTACAAGGTCAACGACATGCGCAAGATGGCCCCGGGCGTCGATTCGTCGGTCAGGCGTGCCATTGCGCTTGATTCGGGCAGGTCGATTCGAAAGCGGTTGTGCGGCAATGGAGGCGTGTGATCCGCGCCCGTCTTCTCTTCTGGCTCGACAGCCTCCTTCTGCTCGCGGTCGCGGTGCTGCAATCTCCCCGGATGTCGAGCCTCGCCGTTCACGAGTGGCTCGCCGTCGCGTTCGCGGGGCTCGTGGGACTTCATCTGCTCGTAAACTGGCGATGGATCGTGAAGACGCTGCGCCGGATCGTGGTCCCCGACTCGACGCGCGCCCGGATCAATGCCGCGCTGAACGGCCTGCTGTTCATTCTGATGACGATCACGGTCTTCTCGGGCCTCGCGATCTCGGAGGTCGTGATGCCGCTCGCGGGAGTTACCACGAGCACGCTGCGCGCGTGGCGGCAGCTGCACAACGTGCTGGCCTCACTCGGACTCGGCGTGGTGGGATTTCACGTGGCGCTCAACTGGGACTGGATCGCCGGCGTAGTTCGAAAGGGCATCCTCCTTCGTTCATCGCCGGGCGTCACGGCACCGCTCTCGCCGGATGGACTCGCGACTGCGGAAGCGGAGGACGCGTGAGCAACCCCGGCCGCATGATCCCCGGGGAGCCGCTGCTCGAGCGACTCGGCCTTGGCACCTCTTCGCTCGTCGAGCTGGTGCGACGGCTGGCGATCGTCGCCGCGCTTGCGGCTCTGCTTTCCGCAGCGACGTTCGCGCTCGTGGAATCGGTTGCGACGACCACGACCGTTCGACGCGGTGATCGCGGCGAGGTGCGCGGGTCGGCCAACGGGCCCGCGCGCGGAACGGAGCGCGCCGAGGGCGGCCGGCGTGCGCGCTGGTCGTCGCCCGAGTTGGCGAGGGCGCCGGCCGAGATCATCATGCAGATCGTCATCATAGGGATTGCAGCGTTTGCGGGACGGAAAGTGCTTCGCCTGCGGCTTTAAGAACTCTTGAGAAAGGAGACAAGAATGCATCGCCGTGAATTCGTTCGGGTCACCCTCGGCGCGGGCGCGGTGCTCGCGGCGGCACCATCGCTTCTCCGTGCGCTCGATGCGCCGGTGAAGATGACCGTCTACAAGACCCCGTCCTGCGGCTGCTGCAAGGACTGGGTGAAGTACATGGAGGGCCAGGGCTTCACCGCGGCGGTGGTGGACATCAACGACCTCTCGGGCATCAAGCGGTCGTCCGGCGTTCCGGCGAAGCTCGAGTCGTGCCACACGGCGCTCGTCGGCGCATATGTGATCGAGGGACACGTGCCGGCGGATCTCGTGAAGAAGATCCTCGCGGAGAGGCCGAAGATCACCGGTCTCGCGGTGCCGGGGATGCCGACCGACGCACCGGGAATGGGCACCGGGAAGACGCCGTACGACGTGATCGCGTGGGACAAGGCGGGCAAGACTAGCGTCTTCGCGAAACGATAGCACGCCGACTCATTTCCCGATGCCGACAGCCCGCCTCGTCGCTCGACGACTGCAGCCAGAACTTCTCGCTCTCACGATCCTCGCGCTGATCACGCGGTTCTGGGGACTTCTTTACCCTCGCGCGGTGGTGTGGGACGAAATGTACTACGAGCGATTCGCCGGGGCGTACTTCACCGGCACCTACAACCTCAACGAGCACCCACCACTCGGCAAACTCATCTTTGCCGGAGCGGCCAAATTGCTCGGAATCTCAGGAGCGGTGCTCGCCAACAATCAGCCGGCGCCGTTGCTGCGCGTGGTTCCCGCGCTCGCGGGCTCGTTGCTCATTCCGCTCGTCTACCTGCTGCTGCGTGAGCTCGGCAGCGGCCGTCGCACGGCAACGCTCGGCGCGCTGCTGCTGCTCGTCGACAACGCGCTGCTCGTGGAATCGCGACTCATCCTGCCGGACGTCATTCTGCTCTTCTTCGGAATGCTCGCCGTGCTGGCGTACGCGTTCGCACGTCGCGCGACGGGCGCGGCGCGCGGAATGTGGCTCACAGGCGCAGCGGCGGCGGCGGGAATCGCGGTAAGCATCAAGTGGACCGGGCTCTCGGCGCTTGGATTGATCGGGCTCGTATGGGCATTGGAGTTCTTTCGGGATCGACGTGGCGACTGGCGCGCGTTGGCGAGAGAGACGGCGCTCCTTTCCATCATTCCCGTCGCGATCTATCTGGGTGCATTCTGGGCGCATTTCGTGCTGCTGCCGAACGGCAGGCCGAGCGAACTGAAGATGTCGAACGCAACGCAGGCGATACCGAAAGGTTCATCCGTGGCTGAGCTGGCGTCGCCCACGTCTTTCGCGAGTTCGTTCATCGAACTGAACCGCGAGATGGAAACGATCAACGAAGGATTGGCGACAAGAGAACATCCCTCGGCATCGAAATGGTATACCTGGCCGATCGCGAAGCATTCGATCGGCTACTGGAACCAGAATGACGCCAAGGCCGGTACGGAACGCTGGATCATTCTCTTCGCAAATCCGTTGGTGTGGTGGGGCGTCATGTTCGGGGCGATCGCCGTCGTCGTGGCGCTGATGCGCGGGGCGAAGGCACTCGCGCCCCGGCGAGCGGTGCTGGCGGCGCTCGGTGCCGGATACCTGCTCAACTTCGCGCCGTTCGCCTTCATTCACCGGCCGATGTTCGTGTATCATTACCTTTTTGCGCTGGTCTACAGCGTGCTCTTCACCACGGTCGGGATCGGCGCGCTCGCCGGCTGGGACGGGGATGATGGGTCGTTCTGGCGGTTCCCGAGCGCGAGTTCGCGGCGCGTCTTCGTTGGAGTGGCAGGCGCCACGACCATCCTGTTCCTGTATCTCATCCCGATCTCATACGGATGGGAGATCTCGGCGGCGGGGATGCTGCACCGCCGGTGGATTCTCGAGCGCCACATCGGCGTCTCGCCTGACTCCTGAGGTAAGACTGGGGCGGGTGGACTCGAACCACCAACCGTCGCATCAAGGGGGACACGCCGCGTCGATGTCGGCGCCGCCAGCCTCGGCGGCGCCGCACAGCTGGTTCTCGACTACTTCTCTACGGTCGTGATGACCACTGGAGGCCGTTCCTTTTCAACTACCACGACCTTCTCTTTTTCTACCACCACTACTGGCGGGACCACTACTGCCGGCTTCTCAACCACCACTACCGGCTCCTCGACCACCGTCACCTTCGTCATTGTCGGACCCTCATTTCGAGCGTGAAAGTTCATACTACCGTATGACCGTCGTCGTGCTCTTGCCTTCGCTCTTACGCGAGGCCATGACGGCGATCATGATGACGACGAGAACCGCGACCGCGCCGATCGCGAGCCACATCGGGTCGGTGTACCACACGGTGTGAGTGGCGGGCGTTGACACCTCCACTTTCACCGGCACCTGTGCCGCCAGCGCCGCCCGGGCGCTCCCGAGCAGGAGGGTGGTGCTCAGGCCCATCAACATTCTGGGGAATCGCATATGTACCTCTCGAGGTGTGGAGCGGTGGCATGGTTTCCCTTCCACCTGGAATTCGAAGGGTACCGGGCGACGCGGCCAAGCGCTGTCGCACAATGGGCGTAATGCGCGCGGGTTGGCGCGAAAGAAGTAGAAGAACCGGGAGCCCTTCGTGCCCGCCTTGATTCACATCCGAATTGGGGCGACCCTTGGGGACGGCCACAGCCCCTGATGAGAGGCGCACCCGAATCCGACGTCGGGAGCATTCCCGTCATCCAACGGGGCCAGTCCCGGTAGTCGAACAACACGATATCCAAGAAAGCGCCGCGCGACTTTCAGTTGCGGCCGATCATGAGCGTGAACCAGGCCATCATCAATGCCCGAGAGAAAGAAACCATCAGCAAGAGAACAAACACCCTCCCATCTCATCGACCAGCGGATCCGCGACCTGGAGGGATGGCGCGGGGAGACGCTCGCCCGCATGCGGGCGCTGATCCTGGAAGCCGACCCCGAGATGACCGAGGAGTGGAAGTGGACGACTCCCGTCTGGTCGCACCACGGGATTGTCTGCACGGGAGAGTCGTACAAGCAGCACGTGAAGCTCACGTTCGCCCGGGGGGCGAGCATCCCGGACCCATCGCGCCTCTTCAATTCCAGCTTGGAAGGCAACACGCGAAGGGCGATCGACATCCATGAAGGGGAGAAGGTCGACGCGCGCGCGTTCAAAGTGCTCGTGAGGGCCGCGGTGGCCGAGAATGGCCGAGCTGTGAAGAAAAGGAAAAAATGAAGGCGCGCCCGATTCGGGCGCGCCTTCAAAAGATGAATAGTCGAGCAGCAGCGACAACAACGACTTGCAAGACTGGGGCGGGTGGACTCGAACCACCAACCGTCGCATTAACAGTGCGATGCTCTGCCAATTGAGCTACACCCCATCGACGCGAATCCCAGCCCCACGTACAGGGCCGGGATTCGTCTATCAATTATAATCGGTCGCCCCTACCAAATGTTGAGCCCCCGGTGCGTGGCGCGCCCGACCACCCCGCGATAGGTTCCCGATAACCCTCACGGTGGCGGAGAAAATGGGCGTGGTGCGACCGATGAAAAGCTCCCTTTTGTGCGCGCTGGCGCTCGTCCTGGCATCCACCGCCTGCGGTGAACGCCCCGTCACCAAGAAGGGCGACGTCACCCCCGCCGACGTCATCGCCGGAGCCGCCCAGAGCCTCGACCACTTCGAGAGCGCCGAAGGGAAATTCGCCGTCGATTTCCCACCCGCATGGAAAGGCAATTACACAGGCATACCGCACGCGGACACCACCTACGGATCGCGCTTCATCCTCGATTTCCGGTTCAAGCCGGATCCCGCGTGGAAGATCGAACCGCACACGCTGCTGGTGATCCGGATCTTCACGCCCGATGCATGGGCCAAGGCGGCCGCGCGTCCGGGTCCCGAAATCGGAGTGAAGCTCAAGGAACGCGGCAACGACGTGTTCGTGCTCTCTCTCGCCGGGAGTAATCCTTACCAGGCCGGAACGCCCGCCGCGACGCTCTTCGACGAGATGATGCTCGCGGTGATGAATGACGCCGTTCCGCTGCGCCTGACTCCGCGCTGACGTCGCGGGCGCAGGGTTTCAAATGCTCCCCGATCTCTCGCGCGACGAAATCAGCAGGTACGCCCGGCACCTGATCATTCCGGATGTCGGCATCGACGGACAGAAGCGTCTCAAGGCCGCGCGCGTCCTGCTCGTCGGCGCGGGCGGACTCGGATCGCCGCTCGCGCTCTACCTCGCCGCCGCGGGCGTGGGCCACATCGGCATCGTGGATTTCGACGTCGTCGACGTCACCAACCTGCAGCGCCAGATCCTGCACGGCACGAAGGACGTCGGCCGCTCGAAGCTCGCCTCGGCGCGCGAACGCATCGCCGACATCAACCCGTTCGTCGAGCTGACCACGTACGAGACGGCGCTCACCTCGAAAAACGCGCTCGGCATCATAGAGAAGTACGACCTCGTCGCGGACGGCACCGACAACTTCCCCACGCGCTATCTCGTGAACGACGCGTGCGTGATGCTCGGCAAGCCGAACGTCTACGGCAGCGTGTTTCGCTTCGAAGGCCAGGCGTCGGTGTTCTCCACGAAGGACGGCCCCTGCTATCGCTGCCTCTTTCCGGAGCCGCCCCCGCCGGGGATGGTGCCGAGCTGCGCGGAAGGCGGAGTCCTCGGCGTTCTTCCCGGACTCATCGGCACGATCCAGGCCACGGAAGCGATCAAGCTGATTCTCGGGATCGGCGAGCCGCTCGTCGGGCGGCTCCTCCTCGTCGACGCGCTCGGCGCGCAGTTCCGAACGGTGAAGGTGCGCAAAAATCCCGCGTGCCCGATGTGCGGCACACACGAAATCACCGAGCTCATCGACTATGACGAGTTTTGCGGAATCCCCCAAGCCGCGGCGACCATGAAACAAGAAGGCGACATGCCGGAGATCACGCCAATCGAGCTCGCGGAGCGCCTGCGCGCAGGCGACGTGGACCTGATCGACGTTCGCGAGCCGCACGAGTGGGACATCGCGCACATCCCCGGCGCGCGGCTCATTCCGCTCGGCAGTTTTCCCGCGGCGATTCCGTCGCTCGACCGGACGCGCGACATCGTAGTGCAGTGCCGAAGCGGCGCCCGAAGCGGCAAGGCGGTACGCCTGCTTCAGGCCGCGGGGTTCACGCGGGTTCAGAACCTCGCGGGCGGCATCCTGCGGTGGAGCGACGACGTCGATCCTCAGGTCCCGAAGTACTGAAGTGACAGCAGGTTACGGGTTGATCAGCCCCTTGAGCGCCTCCTTCACCCGCACGTCGTCGTATTTCGAGAGCAGTGACACCGCGCGGCGGCGACGGCCGAGCGGCTCGGTCTTCGACTTCGCGATGTCGAGCAGCCAGTTCGCGTTCTCGCTGCCGCCGGCATTCGCGACGGTCGAGATGATCGCATCGCGTTCCTTGTCGCTGTCGAGCGCCGGGTAGAGTTCGCGCAGCAACTTGAGATCGGCGCTCGTCGCGTAGTCGTCGCCGATGCCGCGAATGACCTCCACCTTGCTGTCTTCGTCGAGGTCGGTGCGCTTCACCTGTTCGCGCACGAACTGCCGTGCGCGCGGGTCGCCGGAGCGCGAGAGCGTCTGGAACGCCTGCCGCGCGAGCCACTTGTCGGCTTCGCCCACGAACCCCATGAGCGCCGGGATTCCCTCGCCGCGATCGAAGCGCGAGATGGTGCCGAGCGCCTGCGTGCGGATTGTCTCGCTCTCCGTGCGGTCGCGCACGAGTTGATCGAGCGCCTTTGCGATCCCGGCGGCGCCCACGCCGCCCTTCTCGTCGCGGCGGCGCGAGAGCCAGGTGATGGCGTTGCGGCGGATGTCGCGGCTTCGCGACTGGTCCCGGGCGATCTGCAGCAGCGCCGGGGTGACCACACTGCTGTCGGCGAGCATTGCCGGCGTGAGCGCATCGCGCGCCGACCGCCGCGAGGGCGATCAACGAACGTTCATCGTCGGCACCTTCCGGCGAGGTCGCGATCGCGGCTCTCAGCATCGTCTCGGCAGGGTTGGACACATATGCGGCGGGAAGCGTTGGGGGTAAGGGTTTCTCCCCCAAAGAAGGTAGGCGATTTGGGCAGTACCGCCCGCGGTCACCACGCGCAATTATTCGGAGTGCGTTTCCGCTTCCTGGCCCTCCTGCTGGCGCCTCTGGCGCCGACCTTTGCGCAGCGTGTGGTGGGACGAACCGCCTGCAACGGCGAGATCGTTTCGGGCATCGACATCCACAGCCACCCGCCGGGCGCCACGTTCGTTCAGAACGCGTGGGTGGCCGTCGGCAATTTCGCAGGCATACATCACGTCCCGACGCGCGACGGGGTCATCAACGCATACCTCCTCGTCGAGGTCGGCAAGCAATGCACGGAGCTCAACCGCCGCGAATCCGAACGATTGCTGCGTGCGCAACGGTTCATCGCGTCCGCCACCGTGAATGCCGTTCCCGACGGCGCGGGACAGGTCCGGATCGTGGTGGAGGTGATCGATGATCTCGCGCCGATCGTCGGCGGCAGCTTCGGCAGCGGAACAATGACGTCGATTCTGCTGGGTACGGAAAATCTCGACGGACGCGGCATCACCGTGGAAGTCAGCGGTGAGCGAGGGTTCGGGTACAGGACCGGATTCGGCGGAGACGTCATCCAATACGGCGCGTTCGGCCATCCGTTCACGCTCGCGGCCGGCGGCGAACTCCACCCGCAGGGCGACGCGCTCCGCTTCGAGTTTTCGAAGCCATTTCTGACGGACATGCAGCCGAACGGATTTCACGTCGGCGCGACCGAGCTGAACAACTACTACGACCTCACCCGGCCGATCGGCGACGACGTATTCCTCAACGTTCAACGGGTGAGTTACGACGTTGGTTTCGGCGTTCGCGCGCTCCGCCTCACCAGGAGCGGGATCGTGGGAGTGCTCGGTGCGCTCCTGATGGGCGAGGACGTCCATACCGCGTCGCAGGCCGTGTTCATGACGGACACCGGTTTCGTCGCTGCACCCGGTCTCTCCGAAGTGGACAACCGCTACAAGCCGTTCAACGTTGTGCGGGCCGGACTGTTCGGCGGCATTCGCGCGCTGCACTTCCAGACCGTGCGGGGATTCGACGCGGTGACCGCGGCGCAGGACGTCGGCACGGGTATGGAGTTCGGCGTGTTTGCCGGGCCGAGCGTCTGGGCGTCGCAGCGCACAAACGACTATTTGATCTCGGGATTGCTCTACGCGGGCGTCGGCAATCCGGAATCGTTCCTGGAGATCCGCATCCTGGGCGAAGGGCGGGCCGACCGGCAAGCGCAGCGCTGGGATGGTGTCGTCGGGTACGGAAAGTTCGTGTGGTACGTCAAGCCTTCGGAGGCGGTGACGCACATCGCCGCCGTCGAGCTGTCGGGCGTCCAGCATCTCACCTTTCCGCTGCAGCTCAGCTTCTGGGACCACGAGGGCGGACTGCCCGGGTTCCCGAATTCACTCTCGGTCGGTGGCCAGCGCGCGATCGTGCGATTCGAGGAGCGGCGCGTCGTGTCGATGGTCACCAAACGGGCGGACTGGGCCGTCGCGCTGTTCGCCGACGCTGGAAAGATCTGGGCCGGCGATGTGCCGTTCGGACAGACGTCCGCCGTGCGCGCATCGCTCGGACTTTCGCTGCTCGCCGCGTTTCCGGCGGGCGGCAAGCGAACCTATCGCGTCGACTTCGCGGTGCCCGTGAATCCTGACGGAGCGAAGTTCGAACTCCGGTTCAGTTCGGCCGACGAGACGCGCGCCATCTGGCGGCAGCCGAACGACATCGCCATGGCGCATTCCGCGGCGGTGCTGCAGAACCTCGGCAGCTGGATTCCGCGATAACCTGCTGAACGGTCAGCCGGGAGGTCTCCGGCCGGCGCCCGCAGACGCCGCCTCCGATGGTTTTTCGTCGCGCTTCGGCGCACTCCAGAATCCCGCCGCGCCCTTTGCGCGATCGGCGAGTTCGCGGCTGTACATCGTCGAGTTGAAGATCACGCGGAACGTACCGAACGGCTGCCCGCGCCACTGCGGGCGGAAGCCGATGAGAATCGCGTGGCCGCGCCCGTGCTTCACGTCGACGGCGGCCGCGTAGCCCTGCAGGTATTTCTCGCCGAGCAGGTATCCCGAGACGCGCGGCGACCCTTCCTTCTGGTACTTCGCCAGCACCGCGCCCTCGAATCCGTCGAGCGTGGTGAATACCGGACTGCCATCCGCAAACACGCGCGCATGGTCGGGCATTCCGGCCATGACGGGATGCGAGGGATCGGTGATGATCTCGAGGATCGAGCCGCTCGCGAAGTAATCCTTCCGCGCCAATCCGCTCACTACGTTCTTCACCGGCAGATGCAGCGCGTCGATCGCGAAATCGGAGCTCGAGTTGAGGCAGACGATCGTGCCGCCGCCTCGCACGAAGGTATCGATAGCGCGCGCACCGGCGTCGCCGAGGCCGCCTTCGTAGCGCGGCGGGACCGTGCCTTTCGTGAATCCGTCGACGATCGATCGCGTGCGATCCGACGCGATGAGCACCACGTCGAAGCGAGCGCCGAGGTCGCCGGCCTGCACGTCGGCATTCGTGATGACCGTGTAGCGGAACTGGTACTGGTCCAGCAGCCATTCGATCCACCCTTCGTCCATGCTCGCGGTCCACGGTTTGTAGACGGCGATGCGCGATCTCACGGGAGTCGACGTGGTGCCCGCCGCGGGCTTTCGCTCGGCGCGCAGCGAAAGTTCGCTCACCCAGCCGTCGGCCTTCGCGGGCGCGACGCCGGATACGAGATAGCGGCCGCCGCGGCTGCCGCCGTCTTCGTACTGCACCGCGCCGCCGTCGGCGAGCGCGCGATTGAGCAGGCGGAACGCGTCGTTCTGCGCGGGATCGACGCTGAGCAGGTCGCCGGCGCCGGTGATGTGCCCGGGTGGCGGGACGATTCCCGCGGCCACGGCGCTCGTGGCGAAGGGAGCGTCGGGTGCGTTGTGCCAGTCGACGGCCTTCCCCTGCACCGGCTTGAGCGCGGCACGGAAATCGGCGGAAAGCGGAACGCGCGCTTCGACGACATGCACGTCCATTTGATACGGGAGCGTCCAGCCCGCGGCGTCATACGGCTGGTCGGGCGGACCCTCGGGATACTCGCGCAGGTCGGGGTACTCCTGCGGCTCGAAAAGCTGCCGCACGAGCTGGGCATACTCCTGGTCCATTGGAATCACCCACGTGCCGGCCGCATATCGAATGCCGTCGTGCACGGATTCCTTCTCGAGCTGGCTCACGCGCACGCCGTTGAACGCGAGGCGGCGCAGCATTTCCACCGCGGCGCCGGGATCGCGCTGCTGCTGCGAAACGAGATACGCGTACGGCGGATCGTGCCGGTACTTGTTGATCGCGTTGCGTCCGGCCTGATAGCGGTTCCAGAGCAGCTCTTCGCGGTACTTCGAGGCATAATCGAGCACGGCCATCGACGCCGTGCGCATGTAATCCACCGCGTCCTTCAGGCGCCACCAGCCGCCGGGCCACGGGCTCGGATAGAGCGACTGCGGCCGCAGGTCCTGATATTCCTTCGGGAAGTCGCGGATCGTGTAGAAGTGTGGAGTCGCATACTGGTAGAGCGCGGTTTCCGTCCAGAACGACGCGATGTTCTGGAGCATCGGCATGTAATCGATGTAGCCCGGATACCATGCGTCGAAGCCGGTGCCCATGTGCGTCGCGCCGACCTGCCCATTCGTCTCGAGTTCCTGGGCGATCGTCATGCCGATGGTGTTCACCTCGCGCGACATCAGCGCGTTCACCCTCGGCGCGATCGGCTCCGCAAACGGCGGCAGCCAGATGCGCGTGGGGAACGGCGCGGTCTGGTGCTGCACGTAGATGATGTTCGGTTCCCACTGCCGCCACGTGCGCGCGACGACGCGCGACTCGACGACGTTGAGCATGTACGCGTCGCGGTTATTGTCGTGGCCGAGGTATTTCTGGTAGAGCTCGTGCAGCGGGGAGATCTCGTACGGCGTGCCGACGTTCTCACGGTACCAGTTCACGACGATGTTCTGTCCGTCCGGGTTGATCGAGGGCCAGAGCAGCAGAACGGTATTCTCGAGGATCGCCTTGATCTTCGGGTCGTCCGGATGCGCGAGGATGTCGTACGCGAGCTGGATCGTGTGCTGCGAGCCCGCGATCTCGGAAGCGTGGAGGCCGCCGCTGATGTCCACGAACGCGCGTCCTTCGCGAGCGAGCGC
>PMYN01000057.1:37778-65392 GCA_003171215.1 Gemmatimonadota bacterium
GGCGAGCGTCCACGCGTGGCCGGTGGACGTCTTGCCGACGTCCATCAGCTTCATGCGGTTGCTCGACGCGGCCGCGAGGCGCTCGAAGTAGCGGATCGACTCGTCGTACGTCGCGAGCTTGTAGTCCGCGCCGACCGCGAAGCCGAGGACCGACTCCGGAGTGGGAATCGCACCCTGCTGTGCCGCGGCAGTGTGCGAGCCCGCAATCGCGAGAAAAAACAAAGCCGTACGCGCGGCGAGCGCGTGCGCGCGGATACTGCGCTGCATCAGTGTCTCCCTGCGGTGGGGTTCAGGGCTACTGCGTGCTGCGAAAGCTACGGCTTCCTGGGTTCAGCGGTGCGCGGCGGCGGCGCTGGCGGCGGACTCGACGATCCAGCGCCGCCGTTGCCGGCGCCCGAGTTCGTGTTGGCGGGCGACGTGTTTGCCGAGCGAGGCGTCGCGGTGCCGGTCGACCCATTCCCGCCCTGCGTGTAGCCTCTTCCGTTCACGACTCGGCCATGGGCTGGCGTGCCCACCGTCGTGCCGGTTCCCTGCAGCACCACCACTGGTCCGCCTCCGAAGTACCCACCGTATGGGTAGCCACCGTAATCATAGCCGTATCCATAGCCGTATCCCGGATAGCCGTTGAGGCCGTATCCGCCGCCATATCCTCCACAGCCGAACTGCGACGAATAGAGATTCCAACCGGCGTCGTACGGGCTATACATATAAGGCGAGCATCCGAACATCAGCGCGGATTCGGACGCATAGATCGGAATGCCGAATCGATCGAAACCGAGGAGCGGGTTGGACGACCTCGATCCGAGCGATCCGTACCCCATATAGGCACTGTCGGTATTCTGTCGCGCCACCCCATTACCGACCGGGTTCACTGCGAGCACGTTCGGATACGACAACCCGAGCATCACATCGATGACGATCGCCGGTACGCCGGCGTCGGCAAGGTGCACGAGCTGCTTCGCGTTGAGCGGCGCCGGCCTGTACAGGTCGAGTTTGTCTGCTTCGATGAGCCAGGTCGAAACCACGCTGGCGTCGAGCTCACGCGACGCCTCCTCCACATCCGAGAGCGACAGCGGCTCGGTGACCGCGAGCATGGCGGCCCTGCGCGCCATCGCGCGCGCGCCGAGCTTCTGCGTGATCTCTTCCGGAAGAGGGCCCGCATCGACGGCCTCGCGATAGCGCACTGCATGCACGCCGCTGTTCTTGTCGACCCGCATGCCCTGCACGTCGATCCACTCGCCGGATCCTGCCATGGCGAAGACGGCGCTCACATGAGTCGCGGGTGCACCACTGCAGTTGACCTCGGACTTCAGATACACGCGGTGCGCCGATGGCGACCACTTCGCGCTTTGCCATCCGGTGCAGCCTTCCTTCGCGAGCGCGTGCGGCTGCCCGTCGGTATCCACATGCGTGCGATCGACGATCTTCCCGGCCGAGACGGTCACGAGATCCACCGCCGAGGCGGTGGCGCTGGGAACTACGCACACGACCGAGGTCGCGGACTTGCCGATGGTGCGAATCAACGTGCCCGCGGGTGTCCAGCAGCCGATCCACGCCTGCCAGCGTCCATCGGTCTGCGCGGTCTGCGCGGTCTGCGCGGTCTGCGCGGTCTGCGCGGTCTGCGCCGCGGCAGGCATGGCGAACGCGATCGCGAGAGTCGTGACCGCGAGCGTCGCCATCGCGGACCGCACAACAGAATTCAGTCGAACGAGCATGGTGTCCGTCCTGTCAGAATCTGACGAAAAAGCCCACATTGGTGGTCACGCCAGACAAGTCGATGCGGTGAAAACCAACGAAGTCGCTGCTCAGCGCCGCGCTTGCCGAAACGTAGCGCGCCTCTGTCCTGAGCGCCCAGCCCGGACCCATCGACCACTCCGCGCCGGCGAACAGCTGTGCCATCGGAGCCCAGCCGCTCGAGTGGAGCTCGTCGGGAAGGACCGCGAGATTGCTGGTGTCGACGAAATCGCCTTTCTGGTCGAACCCGTAGTTCATCGCGCCGATGCCGGCGCCGACGTACGGCACGATGCGATTCGGCACCCAGGCGTAATGTCCGATCTGGCGCCCGCGCTCCGACAAATAATAGCGCGCACTCACCGTCAGCGGTGTGCGCTGAAAAGTCGTCGTCTGCTGGATCGGCAGCTGGTTGTTGTCCACGAAGTTCCGGTACTCGGAGCCCCTGCTCGCACCGGAGTGAGAAACGTCGAGCACGAGGTCGAGCCGCGGGGTGATCGTAAAGGCGAGATCGGCGCCGAAGTCGATGGCGCTGAAGTCTCCGCGATTCACGGTGAACGTGTTCGTGGTATACGAGAACACGTCGCTGCCGGCACTCGGCATCGCCAAACCGCCGCGCAGTGACCAGCTGCCGGATGGCCGCTGAAAACGAAAGCCGTCTCCCGAATCCTGCGCCAGCACCGGCTGGGCGACCGCGAGTGCGGAGGCAACGGCCGAGGCAAGAAGCGCGGCGCGCACTGGCATGTTCACGGGACCTCCCACAATTGAGTGCATCTCATCCTACACTATTGTAGGACGAACCGTTCCCAGGAACGAGCACGAAGCTCTGCCCACCGGCCGAGGCAGGATGGCCTAATCATGCGCTAGTCCGGAAAGTGTGGGTTTTTGTTCTAGCCCAATAACTCCGGCGTCTACGCGCGCGTCAGCGGCTTGTACTTGATGCGGTGCGGTTGATCGGCGTCGGGGCCTTTTCGTTTCCTGAGGTCCTCTATGTAGCTGCCGTAGTTCCCCTCGAACCAGACGACCTCCGAGTCGCCCTCGAACGCGAGGATATGGGTCGCAATGCGGTCGAGGAACCAGCGATCGTGCGTGATGACCACCGCGCAGCCCGCGAAGTCGAGGAGCGCCTGCTCAAGCGCGCGCAGCGTGTCGACGTCGAGGTCGTTCGTGGGCTCGTCGAGCATCAGCAGGTTGCCGCCTTCCATCAGCGTCTTCGCGAGGTGGAGGCGGTTGCGCTCGCCGCCCGAGAGGCTGCCGACCTTCTTCTGCTGGTCCGCCCCCCGGAAGTTGAAGCTCGAAAGATACGCCCGGCTGTTGATCTCCTTCTTGCCGACCATGATGAGCTCGTTGCCGCCGCTGATCTCCTCCCACACGTTCTTGTCGTTGTTCAGCGTCCGCGTCTGGTCCACGTAGGCGATCTGCACCGTCTCGCCGATCTTCAGCTCGCCGCCGTCCGCTTTCTCCTTGCCGATGATCATCTTGAACAGCGTCGTCTTGCCCGCGCCGTTCGGGCCGATGATGCCGACTATGCCGCCGCGCGGGAGCGAGAAGTTCATGTTCTCGAACAGCAGGCGGTCACCGAACCCTTTCTTCAGGTTTTTCGCGATGACGACGTCGTTGCCGAGCCGCGCCGGCGGCGGAATGACGATTTCGTTGGTCGCGACCCTGGCCTGCTGCTCCTCGCTCTGCAGGTCCTCGAACGCCTGGATGCGCGCCTTGCTCTTCGCCTGCCGCGCGCGCGGAGCCATGCGAACCCACTCGAGTTCGCGCGTCAGCGTGCGCTGCCGCGCGCTCGCGGTCTTTTCCTCGAGCGCCATGCGGTTCGCCTTCTGCTCGAGCCAGCTCGTGTAGTTCCCCTCCCACGGAATTCCCTTTCCGCGGTCGAGTTCGAGGATCCACTTCGCGACGTTGTCGAGGAAATACCGGTCGTGGGTGATCGCGACGACCGTTCCCGGGAAATCGGCGAGGAAGCGCTCGAGCCACGCGACGCTCTCGGCGTCGAGATGGTTGGTGGGCTCGTCGAGCAGCAGCATGTCCGGCTCCTCGAGCAGCACCTTGCAGAGCGCGACGCGCCGCTTCTCGCCGCCGGAGAGCGTCGAGATATCGGCGTCGGCGGGCGGAAGACGCAGCGCGTCCATCGCGATCTCCACCTTGCGGTCGAGTTCCCAGAGATTGTGCGCGTCGATGTACTCCTGGAGCTTGCCCTGCTCGTCGAGCAGCGCGTTCATCGCGTCGTCACTCATCGGTTCCGCGAACTTCATCGCGACTTCGTTGAAGCGGTCGAGCTTCGCGCGCTGCTCCCTCACCGCCTCATCGACGTTGCCCTTCACGTCCTTCTTGGGGTCGAGGACGGGTTCCTGCGGCAGGAAGCCGATGCGCGTACCCTTGTGCGCCCACGCCTCGCCCTGAAACTCGTGGTCGACCCCCGCCATGATGCGGAGCAAAGAAGATTTGCCGGCACCGTTCGGTCCGAGGACGCCGATCTTCGCGCCCGGATAGAACGACAGCCAGATGTCGTCGAGAATGATGCGCGAAGGCGGAACTACCTTGCGCAGCGCCTTCATTACGTAGATGAATTGCGGTGCCACGATGCGAATGCTCTTCTGGAGTGGGATTTCCTGAACCGAGAAAGCTAACACCCCTGACGCAGAGTCCACTCCAGCGGATTCTGGCCACGCTGCGGAAGAAGGCCGCGGCGTGCGCGTGGTATCGTGCGCACCGCGTATAATTACGCCCTGTGGATTTCACGCACCTCGCCCAGCGCTTTTCCGGCAGCCCGGCCACCGCGCTGCCGCTGCTGTTCATCGCGGGCGTTCTCACGAGCTTCACTCCCTGCATCTATCCGATGATCCCGATCACGGCGGCGATCGTCGGCGGCAGCACGATCGGCGGCACGCCGACGCGTGCGCGCGCACTGGCGCTCACGCTGACCTACGTGCTCGGACTCGCACTCGTCTATTCGACACTAGGCCTCTTTGCCGGCCTGAGCGGAACGATCTTCGGCACCGTCAGCAGCAATCCGTGGCTCTACTTCGCGATGGCGAACCTGCTCATCCTCGCGGCGCTCGGCATGCTCGACGTGATCCCCATCGAGCTGCCGTCGTGGCTCCTGCAGCGCGCCGCGACGGCCGGCGGCGGCGGGCGGCTCGCCGGCGTATTCGTGATGGGTGCCATGAGCGGGCTCGTCGCGGCGCCCTGCTCCGCTCCTGTCATGGCGGCGGTGCTCACCTGGGTGACGAATACGAAGTCGGCCGTCCTCGGCTTCGCGTATCTCTTTTCGTTCTCCCTCGGCATGTCGGCGCTGCTGGTCGTCGTCGGCGTGTCGAGCGGCGCGGTGGCAAAGCTGCCCCGCGCGGGCATATGGATGGTGTGGATCAAGCGATCCTTTGCGATCATCATGATCGGCGTGGCCGAGTATTATCTCCTGAAGGCGGGACAGGCGTGGATATGACAGACGGCAGACGGCGGAAGGCAGACGGGAGACGACCGCATCGCAGGTTCCTCGCAGCGGTGATGACGGCGTGCTTGTTCGCCATTCCGCTCGGCGCGCAGGAGAGTGGGATTCCGGTCGGCAGCGCTGCGCCGGGCGCGACGCTCGAGAACCTCGACGGAAAGGCCGCCGAGCTGTCGCAGTACCTCGGGAAACTGCCGGTCGTGATGGAGTTCTGGGCGACGTGGTGTCCCAACTGCAAGGAACTCGAGCCGGCGATGCTGGCGGTGCAGAAAAAGTTCGCCGGCAAGGTGCAGTTCGTCGGCGTCGCCGTCAGTGTGAACGAGTCGCCCGAACTCGTACGGCGGTACGTCGAGAAGCACGGGCTCGCCGGCGTCCAATTCTACGACCGGAAGGGCACGGCGATCGATGCATACGACGTGCCGGCAACGAGTTTCGTCGTCGTCATCAACAAGGCCGGGAAGGTCGTGTACACGGGGCTCGGCGGCTCGCAGGATCTCGAGGCCGCGATCCGCAAGGCGCTCTGACGGCTCAGCCTTGCATCAACCCAGCAGCGGTGCGTCGAAGAGAAGCGTCGGAGGCTGCGGTTCGCGCGTGAGATAGACGCGGAGCGTGCGCAGCGTCCAGATACCGCTTTCCCGCAGCGCCAGCAGCGGCTTCAGCGTCTCCCGCGTGAGTGTCGGATAGAAACTCAGCGTGCAGTGCGGCGTGAACGGCCAGCGGGCCGGTGCATATGGGATGCCCGATTCTTTCAGGCGCTGATGCAGCGCGCGCAGCGGCCCGTGCGGGTCGAGCGGCAGCACCACGATCTCGCGCTGCAGGAAGCGCATCGGCGGCCCGAACTTGAGCGCGAGCGGCGGAGTGACGGCAGCGACGGGCTCGATCGCACGCCGCAGCAGCTCGACCCGCGTCTCAACCGGAATCGGGCCCGCACCCGACGAACCGATGATCGTGACGTGCGGTGGTGACTCGGCAGCCAGCTTTGGATCGAACCGTTCCTGGATCGCATGAATGCGCTCGCCCATCGCGCCGTCGAGCTCGGCGATGACGAAGATTCCGCTCAAGGGTGCCGCTCGTGCCAGCGGGCTGCGGCGAAGCCGCCGACCGTGCCGATTGCGGCGCCCATGAGGCAATCGGTCGCCCAGTGATGGTGCGTGTACACTCGCGCGATGTCGGTGAGCGTCGCGACGCCGAACAGGACGGGTGCCGCCCAGGCTACCGAGGGAGACTTACGTTCCGCGAGTCGCATGGTGACCGCGGTGGCAAGGGCAAATGCGGCGGTCGTGTGGCCCGACGGGAACGACTGATAATCGAAACCCCCCGAGAATCCGCGGCCGAAGCTGAAGTTGTCGGCGCGCGTCGAGTCGACGAGCGGCCGCGCGCGGCCGATGGCCCCCTTCAGCAGGAACGTCACCGCACCGCTCAATGCGGCGGCTTCGAGCGCGGTTTCGCCGTCCGTCGCAAGATCCTTGTTCTTCGCGATGCGGCCGGCGCCCCATAGCGCCGCGTCGATCGCGATCGAGCCCGGGCCGCCGAGGAATGCGGCGGTGTTGAAGGTGGTGCGAACGCGCGAGCTGTTCTGGAACGGCGCATATCCCTTCCAGGCCGTGATCCTGACATCGTACTTCATGAGCAGGGCGGAGCCGGCGAGCGCCGCACCGAGAATCGCAGCGTCGGACGAGCGGACGATGGGTTCCTGCTTCGGCGCTTCGCCCGGCGCGGACTGCGCCCGCGCAGGCGCGGCGGCGAGCACCAGCAGGACGAACGCGCGAGGTCTCACGCCGCTCCCCGCCCNNTGCCATCGCGTGAGCAGGAATCCCGATGCGCTGCCGAGCACCGCGGCGGCGAGCACGTCGCTGAACCAGTGCTGGTTCGTGTAGATGCGCGCGAACGCGACGAGAAGTACGGTGAGGAACGCGCCGGTGATCATCGTGACCCGCGCTGGCGGCGTCCAGCGCGAAGACGCGACGCTGATCGCGGCGGCGAACGCGATGGTCGCATAGGTGTGACCCGAGGGCATCGAGAAATAGCGCGCGTCGGTCCAGCCGTGCAGGAAGTTCCAGTGCCACGGTTCTCCCGGCGTGATGAACGGACGCGCGCGCCCGGCAAATCCCTTCACGATGCTGCCGATCGCACTCGCCACGGCGATCGCCTCGGCGCCGCGAAGGCCCAGCAGAGAAACACGCGCACGCTTCAGCGCGCGGCCGCCGAGCCAGAGGGCGGCGGCGAAGTATATGACACCGGGTCCGCCCCACCAGTTGAAGGCCGCGCCGACCGCGTGCAACGCCTGGTTCTGCTGGAGGGTGGGGCTCTGCGACGCGGACGCGACTGCGCGGTCCAGATCGTACACCGGATTGCTCATGTGTTTACTGCTGCGGAGCGGTCCAGCCGTTCCAGCCGGGGCCGCGCACGACCTGTCCCGGCTTTGCGCCGGTGTGCGCACCGTCGTGAATCACTTCGACGCCGTTGACCAATACTGTCGAAATACCGGTCGAGAGCTGGTGCGGCTTTTCGAACGTGGCATTGTCGGCGATCGTCGCGGGATCGAACACGAGGATGTCCGCCTTCATCCCCTCCTTGATGAGGCCGCGGTCCGCGATCGACAGGCGCGTCGCGACGGCCGAGGTCGCCTTGCGCACCGCATCTTCGATGGTGATCACGTGCTCGTCGCGCACGTATCTGCCGAGCAGGCGCGTGTAGTTCCCGTACGTGCGGGGGTGGACCATTCCCTTCGCGGTTGCGGGATCGTCGGCGCCGGCGTCCGTGCCCCATTTTATCCAGGGAAGCTTCAGCTGCGAGCGCAGGTTGTCTTCGCTCATCAGGAAGAGGATTTCGCCGAGTCGAGCCTGTTCGGCGATGTTCAGGTCGATGAGCGCGTCGGCCCAGTCTTTTCCCATCGCCTGCGCGATTTCCGTAAGACGCTTGCCTTCGTACTGCTTGAGTTCCGGACGGGAGAAGCCGGTGACCATCACGTTCGCGGGCGTGCCGACGATGCAGAGGTTGTCGAAGCCGGGAATCTCCCGCTGCAGGTCGGCCTTCACGAGCGCGCGGGTCGCGGGGTTCCTGAGATTATCCAGGAGCTTTCCGTCGGCCGCGTACTTCGGCAGGATGCACGACGCGAATCCGTTGGCGCCGGCGAGGTAGATGTACATGTCGGCTTGCACGTCCTGGCCCGCGGTGCGCGCCGAATCGATCTTGGCGATCACGCGCGCCATCTTCGGCCAGTTCGCGGGGCCGGCGGCTTTCAGGTGATAGATCTCCACCGGCACCCCTCCCTCGTGCCCGATGCGGATCGCCTCGTCCACCGCCTCCAGCAACTCGTTCCCCTCGTTGCGCATGTGCGTGATATAGACGCCGCCGTACGGAGACATCGCGCGCGCGATCTGGATCAGTTCATCGGTCGAGGCATACGCATTCGGGGGATAGATGAGCGCGCTCCCCACGCCGAACGCGCCGTCGGTCATCGCTCGGCGCACCGTCGCGCGCATCGTGTCGAGCTCCGCGGCGGTCGGCGTGCCGACCGCTTCACCCTTTCCGTACACGCGCACGGTGCCGGCGCCAAGGAACGACCCGACGTTCTCGGAAAGGCCGCGGCGCTGCATGAAATCGAGCCACTGGCCGAACCCGTGCGGTCCGGCGAACTGCGGCGCGAGGCGGCGCGCGGCGGTATCGGCGGTGGCGGCGAGCATCTTGTCGTTCACCGGCGCGGGCGTGTCGCCTTCGCCGAGGATCGCCGTGGTGATACCCTGCGTGATCATCGAGAGCGCACGCCCGTCACCGGTCATGAAGTTGTCGTACGATTGCGCCTGGATGTCGATGAATCCGGGCGTGACGGTGAGCCCGTGCGCGTCGATGCGCTTTGCGGCGGGCGCGGATGCGAGCGCGCCGCGCTGCGCGACCCGTGCGATGTGGTCCCCAATCACGCCGACGTCGCCCCAGAACCAGGCGTTGCCGGTGCCGTCCACGATCCGGCCGTTGGTGATGACGACATCGTATTCGAACGGGTAGCGGCCGGGCACCACGTTGATGCTTGCCGGCGGGCGGTGGCACGCCGAGACCGAGAGCGTGGCGAGAACGACGACGGCTGCGAGCTTGCGCATGACGCACACCCCCGGCGGTATTGTAGGTTCACGCGTACGACACGTCCCTTCCCGAATGAAGAACGTAACCCTCGCAGACGGAATCGTCATCCGCGAGCTCGCCACGCACGACGAGCGCGCGGGCGCCGTGCGCCTCCAGGAGGCGACCTGGGGCGCCGCGTTCACCGAGCGGGTGCCGGCCGCGATCCTTCTGGTGGGCCAAAAGCTCGGCGGTGTGTCGGCGGGCGCGTTCGCACCGGACGGAACGTTGGTCGGCTTCGTGTTCGGCCTCACGGGAGTGAAGGGCGGACGTCTCGTGCATTGGTCCGACATGCTCGCCGTGCGCGAGGACGCGCAGGGGCGGCACATCGGACGCGCGCTGAAGCACTACCAACGCGAGCAATGCCTCGCCATCGGGGTCGAAACGATGTACTGGACGTTCGATCCCTTCGTCGCGCGGAACGCGAAGCTCAACCTCTGCCGGCTCGGCGCTCGCGTGGCCGAGTTCGTGCCGGACATGTACGGCACGAACACGAACAGCCGCGCGCACGGATCGCTCGGCACCGATCGCTTCATCGCTTCGTGGCCGGTCAGCGCGGAGCCGGTGCCGCTGCCGTCCGATGCGGACCGGCTGCGCGGTGTGCCGGTCGCCGCGGGCCGCGCCGGTGAGGCGCCGGCACCGGACGCGCCGCTTCCCGACGCGAGGAGCGTCGTGGTGCGCATTCCCGCGGACTACATCGCGCTGCTCGATCGCGATCTCGAGCTTGCGCGCGCATGGCGGATGTCGGCACGCCGCGCCTTTCTGCATTATTTCCCGCTCGGATATCACGTGAGCGCGTTCGTCGCGGACGGTGAGCACGACGCCGCGTACCTTCTCTCTCTTTCCGTGTGACCATGATGCGTGTCGATCGGATCGTCCTGCGTGAAATACGGCTCGAATTGAAGGAGCCGTTTCGCATATCGTCCGGCGAAGTGCGCGAGCGCCGGATCCTGCTGCTCGAGCTGCACGACGCATCCGGTGCCAGCGTCTGGAGCGAATGCGTCGCCGGCGAGGCGCCGAACTATTCGAGCGAGACGATCGACACCGCATGGATCGTCATCACGCAATTCGTCGCGCCGCGCGTGCTCGGCAGGACCTTCGCTCATCCGGGCGAAGTTCACGACCTGCTCGAGCGCGACTTTCGCGGCCACAACATGGCGAAGGCCGCGGTCGAGATGGGACTTTGGGCCCTCGCTTCCACGCTGGAGGGAGAGCCGCTGGCGCGATTCATCGGCGGCACGAGAGCGGAGATCGCGACCGGCATCTCGCTCGGCATCCAGGCGAGCCCGGCGGCGCTCATCGAGAAGGCGCGCGCCGCACTGGAGGCAGGCTATCGCAAGGTGAAGATCAAGATCGAGCCTGGCCACGACGTCGAGTGGATCGCGGCCGTGCGCGACGCGCTTGGGCCGGAGGCGCACCTGATGGCCGATGCCAACAACGCCTACACCCTCGACGACACCGACCGGCTGGTCGCGCTCGACGGCTTCGGCCTGATGATGATCGAGCAGCCGCTGGCGTACGACGACATCGTACGGCATGCCGAGCTGCAGAAGCGGCTCAAGACGCCGATCTGTCTCGACGAATCGATCACCGGCCTCGACAAGGCGCAGGACATGGTGACGCTCGGCAGCGGGCGCATCGTGAACATCAAGGCGGGCCGGGTCGGCGGATACACTCCTTCGATCGCCATTCACGATTTCTGCCAGGAACGCGGCGTGCCCGTGTGGTGCGGCGGAATGCTCGAGAGCGGCGTGGGCCGCGCGTACAACGTGGCGATCGCCTCGCTTCCGAACTTCACGCTTCCCGGTGACGTGAGCCCGAGCGCGCGCTACTGGGCACGCGACATCGTGTCGCCGGAGTGGACGATGAACCGCGGCATGGTGCGCGTGCCGCTCGACCGGCCGGGGATCGGCGTCGACGTGGATGCGGCGCGCGTGGCGTCGCTGACCGTGCGCACCGCCGAGTTGCGGCCGTGAGTGCGGACCTCGGCTTCACCGTGGGCGATCGCCGCCTGCTCACGGAGCTGCGGCGCGACTTGCATCGCCATCCCGAACTCTCGTGGCATGAGACGCGCACCCAGGAGCGACTCGAGCGTGTGCTGCACGACGCCGGAATCACCGACGTTCGCCGCGTGGCGCGCACGGGACTGGTGGCGCGCGTGCGAGGCCGCGACCCGGGCGCGCCGGTGATCGCGCTGCGCGGGGACATCGACGCGCTGCCCATCACGGAAGCGACCGGCCTCGAGTTCGCCTCCACGAACGACGGCGTGATGCATGCGTGCGGGCACGATGTGCACGCGGCGTGGGCCGTCGGCGCCGCACTCCTGCTCGCGCGCTCGCCGGCCGCCGGCGACGTGCTCGTCGTGCTGCAGCCGGCGGAGGAAGTCGGCGAGGGCGCGCGTGAAGTGCTCGCGAGCGGCGCACTCGACGGCGTGCGCGCGGTGTTCGGCGCCCATGTGGACCGGCGGTTCGCGGTCGGCGAGGTGGTCGCGCAGGAGGGCCCGCTCGCAGCGTCCACGGACACGTTCTCCATCGTGCTGCACGGGGAAGGCGCCCACGGCGCGCGGCCGCAGGAGGCTCGCGACCCGGTCGTCGGCGCGGCGGAGCTGATCCTCGCGTTGCAGACGATCGTGTCGCGCCGGCTCGACCCGTCGCTGCCCGGCGTCGTGACCGTCGCCGCGGTGCACGCCGGCCGCGCGGCAAACGTGATTCCCGAGACCGCGGAGCTCACCGGTACGGTTCGCGCGACGACCGCGGCATCGCGTGCGCTGCTCATCGGCGAGCTCGAGCGGATGGCGCACGCCGTCGCCGGCACGCACCGCCTGACCGCGGACGTGCACATCACCGAGGGCACGCCGCCAATCGTGAATCCGCGCGAGGGTGCGGCGTGGGCTGCGCAGGCGGTGCGCGACGTGCTCGGTGAGCGCGCGCTCGTTCCGCTGGGCACGACCAACATGGGCGGCGAGGATTTCGCGTTTTATCTCGAGAAGATGCCGGGATGTTTCCTGCGCATCGGTGCGCGCGAACCCGGCGGTGAGCCTCGCGCGGCGCACACGCCGCGGTTTTATCCCGCCGAGGACGCCCTCTTCATCGGCGCCGCGGTGCTCGCGCAGTGTGCGCGCGCAGCCGCATCTCCTTCGAGCGGCTGAGGTCGTTCTCGAACATCGCCTCGGCAGCCGCGCCGATCTTCGAGTCCTCGATGATCGCGTCGAGCTCGAAGTTGATCGCGATGCCGAGCGGGTTGAAGTCGGTCGAGCCGACGCGGGTCCAGCGCCCGTCGACCACGGCGGTCTTCGCGTGCATCATTTCGCCACGCCATTCCCAGATTCGCACGCCGTTCCGCAGCAGCCTGTTGTAGTACCCCTTGGTGAGCCGGTGTACCCAGGGATGATCGTACTTCGACGGCACCAGGAGGCGCACGTCCACACCGTCGCGCGCCGCGCCGTTCAGCGCCTCGATCTCGGCGAACGAGGGGACGAAATAGGCGCTCGCCACCCAGATCGAGCGCTGCGCGGCCGCGGCCTGCAGGTGGAGCGCGCGTCCCACGCGTAGGCGTCCCGGTTCTCCTTCCACAACGCCCACGACCGAGGCCGCGCACGTCGCTGGATCGAGGTCGGCTCCGCGCGCGGCACGCGTGAGCTTCCGTTCGGAGCGTGGCGGCCGCTCACCGCCCGCGCGCTGCCACATGCGGCCGAAAGCGCCCATGAGATCCTTCGCCGCGGGTCCCGCGACGCGCACGCACGTGTCACGCCATGCGAGCCGCCGCTTGCGGAGGATTCCGCCCTGCCATTCGTCGCCGATTCCAATGCCGCCGGTGACCGCCGCGGCGGAATCCACGACGAGCAGCTTGCGATGGTCTCGGGGCACGATGCCGAGCCACCGCCGGAACCCGAACGGGTTGAACACCCTCACCTGCACGCCGTGACTGTGCAGGTCGCGCAGGTACGAACGGCCGATGCCGCGCTTGCCGAACCAGTCGGCGAGAAGCTGCGCGTGCACACCGCGTTTGGCGGCGCGTGTGAGCGCGTCGGCGAATCGCTTGCCGACCGTATCCGCCTTCAGGATATAGCTCTCGAGCGCAACGGATTCCCTCGCGTTGTCGATCAGCTCGATCATCGCGTCGAAGGTGGCGGCACCCTCGGAGAACAGCGTGACGTCGTTTCCCTGCGAGACATCGGCGGACGTCATCCGCCACAGCGCCCGCGAGAATGACGGTCCACCGCCGTGCGGAAGCGCCGGCGGCGGGGGGGGCGGCGGGACAGCCGCCACGGGGTGTGACTTTGCGCGAGAAGTACGTCCGCTCATCCACGGACATTGCCCCATGCGCACGACCGGGGGAAGGGTGGCGCGCATTCGCCACTTGTTTTGCCAGTGGCGCACGGACATATCACGGTATGCTGAACATCGATTTCACTGGCCGGCGCGCTCTGGTTGCGGGCGTGGCGGACGATGGCGGTTTCGGGTTCGCGATCGCCAAGTCGCTCGCCGAGGCGGGCGCTTCCGTCTGCGTGGCCACCTGGCCGCCCGCGCTGAACATCTTCAACAACCTGCTCGAGCGCGGGAAGATGGACGAGTCGCGCAAGATGCCGGACGGCTCGCTGCTCACCTTCGAGAAGATCTATCCGCTCGACGCCGCGTTCGACACGCTCGCCGACGTGCCCGAGGACCTCAAGGAGAGCAAACGCTACAAGGGCCTCGGCGACTTCTCGATCGACGGGCTCGTCCAGCGGCTCACGGCCGACTTCGGCTCGCCCTCGCTGGACATCGTGATCCATTCGCTCGCGAACGGACCCGAGGTGAAGAAGCCGCTGATGGAGACGAGCCGCGCCGGATACCTCGCGGCGCTGAGCGTCAGCTCGTATTCCCTCGTGAGCATGGTGCACCGGCTCGCGCCGCTGATGCGTCCGAAGGGATCGTTCCTGTCGCTGTCGTACATGGCGGGCGAGCGCGTGGTTCCCGGTTATGGCGGTGGAATGTCGTCGGCCAAGGCCGCGCTCGAGAGCGATACGCGGACGCTGGCGTACGAGGCCGGCCGCCGGCACGGGTTGCGCGTGAACACGATCAGCGCGGGCCCGTACGCGTCGCGCGCCGCGAGCGCGATCGGCATCATCAACGCGATGGTCGAGTATTGCGCCACGAACTCACCGCTTCCTGAGCCGCTGACGGCCGCCGAAGTCGGAACCGCTGCCGCGTTCCTCTCGTCGTCCCTCGCGAGCGGCATCACGGGAACCACGATCTACGTGGACAAGGGGTACCACATCATGGGGATGGCGGTGGACCGGGAAGCGCCGGGAACGCTCTGACGACTGCCTCGGCGCGCGCCTTCCCGTTATTTTTCGGCGTCCCCCATCGTGTTCACCCGCTTCAGCTGAGACGAGTCATGATGCAATCCGCCTATTGGCGCGGGATGGCTCTTCCCATCCTGTGTCTCGCTATCACCGCGTGCAGCAAGCCGGACGCGCGCGCGAATGCCGCCGATCCGAACACGCCCGCGGTGGTGAAGGTTCCACCGCCGATCCTTCCGGGCGATACGGCCAGGAAGGTAGTCGAACCCGCCGTCACCGACGACGCTGCGCGCCAGATGGTGAGCCGCAACTATGCCCTCGCCGGTGCGGGGCTTGCGATGATCGACCCGAACCTGATCTCCGCGGCTTACTCGTCGGATGCGGAGCTCACCACGCCCAACGGCAAGTTCACCGGCACGCAGGCGATCCTGAAGGAGTTCAAGAGCTTCGGGATGGACGGATCGGTGAAGCTGTTCAACCGTCAATCCGCCCAGCTGAAGATCGTTGACTCCACCGTCGTCGACTCGGGCACTTACACCGTGGTAAGAAAGACTGCGCGCGCCGACTCGACTATCGAGCACGGGGCGTACGCGGCCGTGTGGCGGATCCATGCGCCGCCGATGGACTGGGTCATGACGAAGGATCACCTGTATGCGGCGGCGAAGAGGAAAGGGAAGTAGCGCGCTCCATCAGCACGACGGCCTTCGTCCCGCCGTCCTCTTCGCGCACGCCGATCCGCCGGAATCCCAGTCGTTCGTGAAACGCGAGCGACCCGGGATTCGGCGGCAGCAGGTTCACCTCGAGCGTGATCCGCGGCCACCTCCCGCTCGCGAACCGGTCGATGTCGTCGTATAGCGCCCGTCCGACTCCAGTGCCGCGCGCGCCTTCGGCGACGACGATCCGGTCGAGGTACAGGAAGTCGCCGCCGCGCTCCATGAACCATCGATAGTTCAGGCTCCAGTACTCGAGCCCCGCCCTCAGCGCGATGACGAAGCCAGCAACCCCCGAATCGTCTTCCGCCACGCGAAAGTAGTCGGCGTGCGAAACGATCCAGGCAAATGCGCCCTCCGAGAGTTCGTTGACGTGCGGTGCGGCACTGTTGTTCAGCAGCAGCACCGCCGCGTGATCGGATGCGACGGCATCACGCACTCTGACGACGGCGATTGTTCGACCCTCCATTCCTGGGCGAGCCCGCGACGGGCAACCACACCGCAGCGACGATGCGCCGGCGCCATGGCCGGCGCAAGTGCGGCCCGCACGGTCGTTGTGCGTCGAGTGCGACCGTACATTTAGGCGACCGGATTCAACCGCTGGCCACACCCGCTCTTCGCCTGAGGTTCGCGTGTACATCTCGTCCCGTTCGTTGGCAGCCGCTCTCGCATCCATCGCGCTGGTCTCGGCGTGCCAGCGCGGCGGCCCCGGATCGTCGCCCGGCGCCGCGTCCCTCGATTCGCCGCGGCGGCTTCCCACGGGACGCACGCTCGATCCGGCCGGCACCTCGGCGGACCTCGGGTCGATGCCGCTCGCGATGACGCTCTCGCCGGACGGCCGCAAGGTGCTGGTACTGCTGAACGGTTATCGGGAACAGGGCGTGCAAGTCGTGGATCGCGCGACCGGCCGCGTCGACCAGACGCTCGAGCAGACGGCGGCATTTCTCGGTCTCGCATTCTCGCCGGACGGCCGCACGCTCTACGCCTCCGGCGGAAACCAGGACGTGGTGTATCGCTATGCGTGGCGCGACGACCGCGCGACGCTCAC
This sequence comes from Gemmatimonadota bacterium, assembly GCA_003171215.1. Taxonomy (GTDB): domain Bacteria; phylum Gemmatimonadota; class Gemmatimonadetes; order Gemmatimonadales; family Gemmatimonadaceae; genus Fen-1231. Next base: position 54,122 of record PMYN01000057.1, read on the forward strand.
GGACAGCCTCGTGCTCGCGGTGAAACGCGGACCGAACGGCACGCGCTATCCCGGCGGCGTCGCGCCGTCACCGGATGGACGGCTGCTCTACGTCGCCGAGAACCTCGCCGATTCGCTCGCGGTGGTCGATCTCGCGAGCGCGCGCGTCGTGCAGCGGCTCGCCACTGAGCGCTGGCCATATGGCGTCGTGGTGGCGAAGGACGGCACGGTGTACGTCTCGGCGTGGGGAGGCAGCACGGTCTCGGTGCTGACGCCCGCGGCTTCCGGCACGCTCGCCCCCGCAGCGCGGATTCGCGTGGGCCGGCATCCGTCGGCCATGCTGCTCAGCGCGGACGATTCGCGCCTCTTCGTCGCTTCGGCGAGCACCGATCGCATCGCCGTCGTGGACACGAAGCAGCGCCGCGTGCTCACGGAAATCTTCGATTCTCCACCCGGCGGCCCCGGCGAGGGAAGCACTCCAAGCGCGCTCGCACTCTCGAGTGACGGCACCCGCCTGCTCGTCGCGGAATCCGACAACAACGCGATCGCGCTGGTCGACCTCGCTCCGGTCACGTCGGGCATCGCGACGGCAACGGGCGAAGACCACATCGCGGGCCGCGTGCCGACGCAATGGTATCCCACGGCGGTGATCGCACGCGGGGACACGCTGCTCTCCCTCACCGGAAAGGGTCGGGGCACCGGGCCGAACCGCGAGGGCCAGCGCCCGGGCCGTGCGCGCGCCGACCCGGGATTCGACGTGCGGCAGTATACGCTTGGGCAGACCTCGGGCACGCTCGTCACGGCGACGCTCGCGCGAGCCGCCGGTCCCGATCTCGCCGCGCTTTCCGCCCGCGTGGCGCATGCGAATCTCTGGGGCGAAGTCGCGCCGGCCACGAAGCTGCCGCCGTTCGAGCACGTCATCTACGTCATCAAGGAGAATCGCACGTACGACCAGGTGCTCGGCGATCTGCCACAGGCCGACGGTGACACGTCGCTCGTGTTCTTCCCGCGCGCGGTATCGCCCAATCATCATGCGCTCGCCGAGCGCTTCGGCGTATTCGACCGCTTCTTCGTGAACGCCGAGGTGAGCCCCGACGGCCACAACTGGTCGATGGCGGCATACACAACCGACTACACGCAAAAGACGGTGCCGTCGAATTATTCACAGCCTTCGCGCGGCCGCACGTACGATTGGGAAGGACAGAACCGCAACGGCCTCCCCGCTGACGACGACGACGTCGCGGAACCCGCCAACGGGTACCTGTGGAACCTCGCGCAGCGGGCGGGCCTCTCGTTCCGCAACTACGGCGAGTTCGTGATCGGCAGCGGCGGGCGCGGGCAGGTGCCGCGCGGGTACCTCGGCAACAAGCCGTTCCTTCGCTCGCACACGAACCCCGCGTTCCCGCCCTTCAACCTCGACATTCCGGACCAGAAGCGAGCCGACGTCTGGCTTTCCGACCTTGCCCTGTTCACCGCGCGCGCGGAGATGCCGAAGCTGCAGATCATCCGGCTTCCGAACGATCACACATCGGGTGGAAAAGCCGGCGCGCCGTCGCCCCGCGCGCAGGTGGCGGACAACGATCTGGCGCTCGGCCGGATCGTCGAGGGTCTTTCGAAATCGCCGTTCTGGAAGAGCACGCTTATGGTGGTCGTGGAGGACGATGCGCAGAATGGATCGGATCACGTGGATTCGCACCGATCGATCCTGTTGCTGATATCGGCATGGAACCATCCGGGCGTGTATCACCGGTACACCAACACGACGGACGTGATTGCGACGATCGAAAGAGTCCTCGGGCTCGGATCGCTCTCGCAGTTCGATCACTTCGGCCGTCCGGTGACGGATATCTTCGCCGGAGCGCCGGACGTTGGGCCGTATGCAGCGCTGACACCGTCGGTGAACCTCACCGAGCTCAATCCATCCGGCACGCGCGACGCCCGCGAATCCGCGGCGCTCGACCTGCGCTTCGAGGACCTGGCGGACGAAGCGCTGTTCAATCGCATCCTCTGGAGGATGATCAAGGGCGATGCGCGGCCGTATCCCGGTGCCCAACGGATGTCGTCACTCGAGTACGCCCGCGCGCGGTGAACGCACGTCGATGGCTGCTCGTGGCGGCATCATTCGCTGCGACGCTCGGGATTTCCGGGTACATCCTCTGGTCCGGATGGGCCAAGTCGGGTGCGCCGCCGGCCATTCCGCTCGCCGCGCACGCGCTCGCGCTGGCCGCGGTCTTCGCCGAGATCCTGACGCGAACGATCAAGATCCACTGGAGCGCCGCGGCGCTGCGGATTCCGTTGCGCTTCAACACCGCGCTGCGCGTCTGCCTGGGCGGTGACTTCGGCGCGTCCATCACGCCGTCGCGAACGGGAGCGGAACCGGCGCGTTTTCTCGTGCTTGCGGAAGCTGGCGTGCCGCCGGCCGGCACGCTGCTGATTCTCTTCACCGAGCTCTTTCTCGAGATGACGTCGCTGTGTCTCCTGTGCGCGATTCTCGCCGTGGCGTTCAACGGCTCCGGCCAGGTGGTCTCGCTGATGACGGCGATGATCGGCGGATACGCGGCGATCGTCCTGTCGATCGGCGCGTTCGGCTACTTTCTGGCGCACCGAAACGCGCACGGCCCGCCGCCGCACTGGGCGCGGTCGATCAGGCTGCATGCGGGACGGTGGCGCGTGATCCAGCGCGCGCTGCGATCGCTGCGGTCGGGCATCGCCGCGCTCAAGCACGCGCGCATTGCACCGATGGCGGGAGCCTTCTTCGCCTCGATGCTGCACGTGTCGCTACGTCTCGCGGTGCTCCCGATCATCGCGCTCGCGATGAACCCCTCGCTGCCCCTCGCGAAACTCGTGCTCTGGCCGTTGGTGTTTCTCTATGGCGGCGCGGTTGCGCCGGCACCCGGCGGCGGCGGCGCGGTGGAGTTCGGATTCAAGTTCGCGTTCGGCGACGTGATGACGCCGTCGGTGCTCGGCGGCGCACTGGTGTGGTGGCGGTTCTACACTTTCTATCTGTACATCGTGCTCGGCGCGCTCGCGGCAGGAAGCACCGTCCTTCGCGCGCTCCGTGAGGAGCCACGCATCATGCAGCTCGATCCCGCGGTGGTGGGCAACATCGCGGATGTGAGCGAGTTCACGGCTGCGGGCACCGAACGCGAACCGCGATAAGGCGCCCGTGCACGGCGGCGAGCGTGTCGCCGCGCAGCGTGAGTCTTTCGAGCCGAATGCTGTCAGCGAGCGCCCCGGCGTCGAGCCGGATGATGCGCGTCGCGGAATCGCGCGGCTCGCGCTGCTCGAAGCAATACGGCTGCAGCCTCGTGGTCTTCTCCAGGGCCTGGCCCGGCGCCGACGCCGTGTCCTTGTCGCGCAACGCCTCCGTTTGCTTTGGAACATCAAGGTCTTTTTTAGAAAAACTACTTCTACTTTCGGACACCGGTGCGTTCCCCGCGACGCCCGGCTCGGCCTTCAGCACGGGAGCGGCCGCCACGGATAAGACGGATGAGTCGGCCCGGGTCGGCGCCGCCGCGGATCCGGCCTTTTTCGCCGCAGGCCGGCTGGTGCCCGGCTTGGGCGACATCTCCGACGCGACGGGCGCGGCGGGCGCACTGGCCTGCTCCGTCGCGGGCGCCTCGGCCGCCTTCGGAGCCGTCAGCTCCGGCGACCGGCGCTCCAGCACCACCGCCGATCCGGCCATCAGCGCCAGCACGGCAGCCACGCGCCACACCCATCGACGCGCCGCGCGCCGCGGCGCCGCCGCTGTTCTCGGGATCACGTTCGCCGGTACACGGTCGAGCGTTCCCGCGATTCGCGCGCTTGCGGCGATCAGTCCGCGAGCCTCGGCCACCGCTTTGGCCCATGCGGGGTCGGACGCCACCAGCGCTTCTACTTGCGCGGCTTCGGTCGCGTCGAGTTCTCCATCGAGCCACGCGTGAATCAGTCCTTCGTCAGGATGCGGCATGCTGCCCCCTCCGGCGCCGCTCGTCCTGCAGCGCCTCATAAGTCTCCGCCAGCCGCCGCCGTGCACGCGACAGTGTCGTCCCTACCGAACTCTTCTCGATGCCGAGCACCTCGGCGATCTCACCGTAGTCCAAGCCCTCCTCCTTCATCAGCAGCGCCTGGCGGTCGCGTTCCGCGAGCGTTTCAAGCGCGCGGCGCGCGTCCGCCGTTTCCTGTGTCATCTCCAGCGTGATTTCCAGCGGCTCCGCCGCCGGCTCGCGTTCCTGCTCGCGCGCCTCGGCCGCCATCAATTCGAGCTGCCTCCGCTGGCGAGAGGCTCGCCGTGCGTCGTCCCGCACGAGATTGTTCGCCACGGCGAATACCCACGAGCGCTCGTTCACGATCGATTCCTGTCGCAGCGCACGCACGAACGTCTCCTGCGCGACCTCTTCCGCCCAGTCGTGGTCGCCGAGCCGGCGCGTGAGATAACGCACCAGCATCGCGTGGTGCTCACGAAAGAGACGTTCGGCGTCGTGCACAGGGATTTCTCTTGTGCTACCAGTTCCTGGCCGCGTCGGCGAGCGCCGCCGCGTCCAGTTGCGCGAGTCCGTCGGGCGCGACCTCGATCACGATGTGCCTGCCGAAGACGCGCATGCGCTCGCCGATCGCGAACAGCGGCGCCAACTCCGGCACGTTCTGCACCAGCGCAAAGTATGCCGGGGAGAAGGCCTTCACCTTGATTACGGGCAGGCTGCTCGCCGAACGCGACTCGGTCCACACGCTGTCCTGAAGCGTAAACGTCCTGTTTCCCGCCCGGCGAACCGCTTCCGTCTTGTCACGCAGCGTGTCCTTGTCGAGTTCGCCGAGTGACGTGGCCGCGCGCTGTTCGGACGCGACTTTCGCGGCATCGAACTGCGCGGCCGCCGGCGCGTTGGCGAAGTTCACGTCCGGCCTCGCTGGCAGCGCCTGCTTCCGGATGCCGCCCGCTCCGGGCATTCCCGTCGCCGACATCGCGCCATGCTCCGTCACGAGGTACGACGTGAGCTCGGTCGGGATGCCGTAGCGCTCACCGAGCTGGCGCAGCTCCGCATCGAGTTCGGCATTGCCACCGATGCGGTGGCGCTCAGCGCTCAGGTAGCCAACGCGCTGCGCCGCCCAGAGCCGCGCGACGAACGCGTTCTCCGTGGCGTGCCCCGGAAAGGAAACGTGACTCGTCCAGCGCACCGGTCCGTCGCTGGTCCGGCCTTCGATCACGAGCGTAGCGTCCTGCCGCGTTCCGGCGTAACGGGCGAGCACGACGAGATCCTGTCCCGCGAACAGGTCGATCGCGCCCTGTGGTTGCAGTCCGTAGAGTCGTACACCGTCGGCACGAATATGCACGTCCGTCGCGACCGGACGCGTGAGACGATCGGTCACCACCCCGACGGCACGCTCGACGGATTCCTCGGGGCGAACGAACGTCGCGGTGCCGCGCCCCTGCAACGCGAGCTGCTCAAGCAGCGCCGCGTTCACGTCGGCGCCGATGCCGAAGGTGAAAAGCCGGCGCTGCCGGCGCAAATCGGCGGCGCGCTGCACGATTGCGTCGGGTCGCGTTTCGCCGACGGTCGGAGCGCCGTCCGTGAGGAAGAGCACGAGCGCAAGCCGGCCCTCGGGCGTGTCGGAGGCAAGCGTCTCCTCGAGCGCACCCTGGATGTTGGTGCCGCCGTTCGCGCGCAGGGCGTCGAGATACTCGACCGCCGCACGCACGTTGCCGCCCGTCGCGAACGACCATCCGTCTTGGAACGCCCGCACGTCGCTCGAGAAGTCGATCAGCCGGAACCTGTCCGACGGCGTGAGCGTCTGCAGCAGTTGCCGACCGGCCGCACGCGCCTGCTCCATCTTTCGGCCCGACATCGAGCCTGACACGTCGATCACCAGCACGATGTCGCGTGGCGTCGCGCGCGAACTTTGCACGGGCGGCGACAGCGTGATCAGTGCGAAACCATCCCCGCCGTTCGGCGCGTTCGCCAGCAGCGAGATGGCCGCGGACGTGCGCGAACGCACGGGCACGAGCATCGTGACCGGTCCGCGTGCGTCATCGATGCGCGCGACACGGCGATTCTGTTCGTGCGTGGCATGCAGCGAGTGCGTCGGCGAGTAGGCTTCGCCGAGCGAGCCGTCGTCCACATAGGCGAGCGTGAACGAGCTGTTGTCGGCCGTGTCGCCGGCGCGGCGATCGCCGAGCCAGTCGAGGCGCAGGGCATCGCCCTCGCGCTCCACAATCGCACGGAAGCGAACGACGACGCGCTTCTCCTCGCCCGGCTGAATCGGGAAGATGCGCGTGCGCAGCAGGCCGTGACCCATCCACTCGACCAGCGCCGGGTCACGCATCTTGCGAACGATCTCCTCGTACACGCCGCGCGCGCGGTCGGCGTTCATCGTCTCGCCGGTGACCATCTCGCCGTTGATCGAGAGCGCGAGATCTTCGAATGCCGCGCCCTTCGGCAGCGGCAGGAGGAAGTCGGCCTCGCCGACCATGCCTCCGCGATTGACGTACGTCTCGGTCACTTCGTATCTCACGACGCGACCGTCGAGATCGGCGCGCACGCGGCTCGACGTCCGCACGACTTGTGCGACCATCGGGCGGCGGCAGTCCGGCGTGGCCCGGCAGTTGCTGTCCGGCGGACACGGAGGACCGCACGGCCGGATCGTGGGTTCCACGCCCTGGGCAAGCGACGTGCCCGCGGCACAGAGCGGAAGGAACAGGACGATCAGGGCATTCAGGTATCGGCGGAACATGGGATCTCCCGGTGGCAGTGTTGCCAGGGAGACGCCGGTGCCCCAAAAACTTGCACATACCCCCGCCGTGGGCCTAGGACTCGCCCGGCGGGCCTCGCTCGGCGGTGCGCTCGATCACGCGAACGGCCAGCAGGTTCTGGTCCGCTCGGTGCAGCGTCTGCTGGAACGATTCGCCCGGCCTTCGCGTCGCCCATCCGAGCGAAAACGGCACCGGCGCCGTGCGCAGAGCCGCCAGTTGCAGTCGGCGTGCCACCATTTCCGTATGCGCGTCAGCTGCCCCTTCGAGCACGATCAGGAATTCGTCGCCGCCGATGCGCACGACGGCCTCTTCCGCACGCACCTGGCGCATGAGGAAGCGGCTCATGCGAATGAGCGTATGATCGCCCATCTGGTGTCCATGCGTGTCGTTGTACTGCTTGAAGTGGTCGATGTCGATGAAGATGCACGCCCACGCCGAGTCGGGGCCCGCGAGGCGGCGGTCGATGGCCGTCAGGTGCCGGCGGTTGAAGCAGCCGGTGAGCGGGTCGCGGACGCTCTGCTCGCGCAGCACGTCCTCCTGTTCCTTGCGAGACGAGATGTCCACGAGGATGCCGTGGTAGAACACGTCGCCGCTCCCCGGATCGCGACAGGCGTACGTGCTGTCGAGCACCGTTCGAATTGCGCCGTCTGGTCGCAGGATCTGCAATTCGAACTCGCGCACCGCACCGTCGCGGTCGAGCAGCTCCAGCTCCTGCATGCGCCGCGCGGGATCCACGACCATGTCGCTCAATCCATACGAGGCGAGGTCGTCGAGCTGTGAGACGCCGAGCATTTCGAGGAACGCGGAATTCGCGTCGAGAATCTCCCCGCGGTCGTTCGTGATGTAGATCCCCTCGCGCAGGTTGCGCACCAGCGAGCGCAAGCACTCCGTGTCGTTGAGCGATGAATACCCCTCGGGCGCCGGACGCCGGACCGGGACGGACTCGCGCCGGCGGCTCACGGCGCGGATTCCGTCGCCGTCGCGGGCGGGGCGGGCGCGACGGCTTCTGCCGGCGGCGGCACAGCCTCGGTCAAGTTCGGCGGCGAAGTGCCATCCGGTGTCATGTGCGGCAACGGCTCCTTGTCGTCCACCACCGCCACGCGACGTTCCCATTGGCGCATCATCTGGATGAACGCCGTCGCCAGCTCGTGATCGAAGTCCGGTCCCGCACCCGACTGGATGTTCGCCAGCACCCGCTCCGAGTCCCACGCCTCGCGATACGGGCGCCGCGTGCGCAATGCGTCGTACACGTCGCAAATGTGCACGAGCCGGCTCGCCTTGTGGCATTCACGGCGGAAATGGCGCGTGGGATATCCGCCGCCGTTGATCATGATGTGGTGCTCGTATGCGACCGCCGACGCGAGGTCGAGCTGGCGGTCGCTCTCATAGATGATCCGCGCTCCGTCGCCGGGATGGCGGCGCATGATCGTCCATTCCTCGTCCGTAAGCTTGCCCGGCTTCGTCAGCACCTCGAGCGGAATGCGCACCTTCCCGAGGTCGTGCAGCAGTCCCGCGACGCCGAAGCCGCGCACGTCCTTCGGCCCGAGTCCAATGAACTCTGCCAGCGCCATCGCGAGCACGCTCACGTTCAGTGAGTGCGTCGTCGTGTACTGGTCGAATTCCTTCAGCTGCAGGAGTGGAATGACGATGTCGCGATCACCGTGCATGGCCACCGACAGCGACCGCACCACGCTCTCCGCCTCGATCAGCGGCAGCTCACCGCTGATCTGCACCTCCTCGTGAAGCCAGCGAATCGTGTCGGCCTCCTCGCCGAGCGAATACTGGATCGTCGCCGTCGGGAGCAATTCCTCCGGGCGCATCACGCCCTCGGAGCCCTTCACGCCGATCGCGCCGAACTTGATCGAGGAGCGGCGCTCCGGGCTGCGCGTGGACGAGTCGATGGCCTGCGGGATCAGTCGAGCCAGCACTTCCCCGAGAAACGCCTCGTACTCGTCGCGTCCGGTGTCGGCCGCGAACTCGAGTCGCTGCACGCCGGCCTCGGCGAGCCTGAGGCCCCAGTCCCACTCCTTCAGCTCGCGCAGCGCGACCTGTCCGTAGATCACGTCGAGTCCGAGGAACGAGAACTGCGGCGTCGGATCCTTTTCCTGAAGCCGTCGCAGCAGCCCATACGACGTATCGATCACTCGCTCGCGCGCCGGATGCCCGTCGGCGTAGAGCCCCATCGTCGAGATGGCCTGCGCGAACCCGTTGAGGAACCTCGCCGCGTCGGCGCTCATGCCTTCCTCACGGCGTTCCGACGCGGCGCGACATGATATCGACGATTTCTGGATCCGTGCTCTCCGCAGCGAGCGCCAGCACCGTCTTCGCGCTCGGGTCGTCACGCCAGTGCGTGACGATACCGGCGAGCGACGCGAACATTTCCGGAGTCTTGTTCGCGAGAGCGCGCACCCGAAGCAATCGTTTCTTCCCGAGCGTTCGCCGCACGAGGAACGCGATGGTTTCGGGAGCGCGATTCGATGAGAGCGCGCGAATGCCCAGCGCGCGCAAATCCGGCGAAAGCAGCGGGTCGTTCGCGCGCGCCATCAGGATCTTCGCGGCCTCGGGCGGACAATTCATCATCGCGGCGCCAATGGCGAGCCGCACGATGCGCTCGTCGACGTCGGCGAGCGCGGCCGCAATCGCCATGGCGCGCGTTGCCGGAAGCCTGATCAGCATGCGCAGTGCTTCGCGGCGCACAGTTCCGTCGGGGTGCTGTACGAACTCTCTCGGTGCAAAGCCCTCCGGGAGCGCGACCAGCTTGCCGAGAATGACCAGCAGCAGCCGCTGCACACCCCAGCGCGCACCGGCGATCCGCGACGCGACGAGCGACCCGACGTCGGAGCCGAGCGCCGAAAGCATGTCGACGTACACGGAAGCCATGCGGTCGTCGGCGGTCTCGAGCGCGTCGAGCAACGGGTCCGCAGCGGACAACTCCATGCGTGCCACCAGCCGCTGCACGACGGTGAGGTTCACGGGCTCACGCTCGAGCTGCTGGTGCAGCCGGTCCGAGGTTGCGATGTGGCGCCAGAGCGCGTCTCGCATCCATCCTTCGGGCGCGGCGTCGAGCACATCGAGCAGCGGCGCAAGATCGTTGCGCGACGCGATCGCATCGACGGACCGCCATACCGGCTCGCCGAGGATCTGGATCTCCAGTCCCATCTGCAGCAGCCGCTCGGGCTCGCATGGCAGCGCGTCGTCCGATTGCCGAAACACCGGTGCCGCGCGCGACATTTTCTCGAGCGCGAGCCGGTAACCGTCGGGGTTCGGATCGTCGAGCTGCCAGCCGCTGATGAGCTGCTGCACCTGGTCGCGCAGCGCGCCGTCGGCGTTCGTGCGCGTCAGCGCGCTTCCTTCGTCGGCGTGCACGGCGAGCTTCGACAGCATGCGCACGAGCGAGTGCGAGATGCTCTGCCCCGACGTGCTTGCCGCCGCCTGCACGAGCTCCACCACGGCGTCCACCGCCATGCCCTGCGCGGCATCGATCACGAACTTCTTGCGCTGCCGAGCGTCGCCCCCCATCTCGAGCAGCCGCGCGAGCGTCTGCGGCTGCAGCGTCGCCACCAGTCGTGAAATGCGCTTCTGCAGGGCCGACGCTTCCTTGCCTCCTTTGGTCTTCAGCTCTTCGGCGATCTGCAGCAGGTAGCCGACCACCACCTGGTCGTACGCCGCATCCTTCTTGTGTTCTTCGATGGCCTTCGCGACGACCACCGGATCGGTCGACTCGGCGGAATCGAGCCTTTCGTCAGTCGCTTCAGCGGCGAGCGCGGCGCGTGCGAGCCCGATCCAGAGCTGCGCGGCACGGCTTCCGCCGCCGCGCATTTCGGCCTTCTCCGAGTCTTCCTCGGCCCCAGGATCCTCGTCGAGGAGCTGCAGCTGCTCGAACGTGAGCGGAAACAGCCGGACATGCGGCCACTGCTGGAGGATCTCCGGCCCCTCGAGTCCGAGCGGTTTCACGCGACGACCGGCGTCCACCGCGACGGTCGCAAGCGCATCCTGAATCTCCGACGCCGTGACGCCCTGCGTGAACTTCACTGCACCGAGATGGTGCCGGTGGAGGCGCTGGGCGAGATCCCGCAGGACGGGATTGTTCTCGTCCGTCGCGACGCCTTCGATGATCAGCTGCTGGCGAGCCACGCCAAGCGAAAGCGAAGAGCGGTCCTGCAGCAGCGATTCGACGCGCCGCGCGATTCCGGCCGTCGCACCCTCGAGAAGCGGATGTCCCGGCGGATAGATCGCGTTCTTGTGCAGGCCGATCGAAAGCTCGATCAGGAAATCGGAAAGCTCCTTCGACAGCGCCGCGGAGGATTCCCCAACCGTCGTAAGGCGGCTCATATCGGCAATATGGTTGCGGGAGGCACACCGGGCTAGCTTTCACAGCGCAGAAGCACTTGTCGCACCATCGCCCATGAGGAAAACCGACGTGGCCGAATCCGCCGACGCCGCATTGCAGTTGCTCGCCATCAACACCGTTCGCACCCTCTCGATGGACGCGGTGCAGCAGGCGGAATCGGGGCACCCCGGCACACCGATGGCGCTCGCGCCGCTCGCGTACGCGCTCTACCACCGCC
>PMYN01000057.1:65430-67200 GCA_003171215.1 Gemmatimonadota bacterium
GGCGTGGAAACCACGACGGGTCCGCTCGGACAGGGACTCTCCAACGCGGTCGGCATGGCGCTCGCCGAGCGCCATCTCGCCGCGTCGTTCAATCGCACCGGACACGCGATTGTCGACCACCACACCTGGTTCATCGCAGGCGACGGCGACTTGATGGAAGGGATCTCGCACGAGGCTGCCTCGTTCGCCGGACATCAGAAACTCGGCAAGCTCATCGGGTTCTTCGACAGCAACCACATCACGATCGACGGCGGCACCGACATCTCGTGCAGCGATGACGCCGCGGAACGGTTCGAGGCATACGGCTGGCACGTACAACACATCGCCGACGTGAACGATCTCAACGCCATTGATCGCGCGATCGACCTGGCGAAGGCCGAGGCGGACCGGCCGTCGCTCATCGTGACGCGCACACACATCGGATACGGCAGCCCGAACAGGGTCGACACGTCGAAGGCGCATGGCGAACCGCTCGGCAAGGACGAAGTGCTGCTCGCCAAGAAGGAACTCGGCTGGCCAAGCCAGGATCCGTTCTTCGTGCCCGAAGCGGCGCTTGCGCACTGGCGCGAGGTGCGCGAAACCGGTGAGACCTCGCAGGAAGAGTGGCGCCGGCAACTCATCGCGTATGCGAAGGCGTTCCCCGATGACGCGAAGGAACTCGGGCGCCGCCTGCATGGCGATCTCCCGTCGGGATGGGAGAGCACCATCCCCGTGTTCGACGCGACCAATGGCAACGTCGCGAGTCGCGCGGCGTCCGGTGCGGTGATCAACGCCTTCGCCCAGAAGGTGCCGGAGCTCGTCGGCGGATCCGCCGACCTTGCCGGATCGACGCTCACCACCGTGAAGGGCGCGCCGTTCGTCTCGGCCGAGACGCCGGGTGGACGAAACGTCCATTTTGGGATTCGCGAGCACGCGATGGGCGGCGTCATGAACGGCATGGCGCTCCACGGCGGCGTGATTCCCTACGGCGGCACGTTCCTGGTCTTCTCCGACTACATGCGCCCGGCGATTCGCCTGGCGGCGCTCATGAAGCAGCAGGCCATCTACGTCTTCACCCACGACTCGATCGGCCTCGGCGAGGATGGCCCCACGCACCAGCCGGTCGAGCAGCTCTCGGCGCTGCGCTGCATTCCGAACCTGCTGGTGATACGTCCCGGCGATGCAAACGAGACGGCCGAAGCGTGGAAGGTCGCAATCAAGCATCGCACCGGTCCGATCGCGCTGGTGCTCACCCGCCAAAAATTGCCCCTGATCGATCGTTCGAAATCCGGCGCGGCCGACGGCGTGGCGCGTGGCGCGTACGTGCTCGTCGATTCCGCGAGCGGTCCGCCGCGCGCCGTCATCATGGCGTCGGGCTCCGAGGTCGAGATCGCGCTCAAGGCCCGCGAGTTGCTCGCGGCGGAGCGCGTGGGCGTTCGCGTCGTCAGCATGCCCTGCCACGAACTGTTCGCGCAGCAGACAGCCGAGTATCGTGACAGCGTTCTTCCGAAGAACGTGCGCCGCGTGGCGATCGAGGCCGCGCATCCGATGTCGTGGTACCGCTGGGTGGGCACCGACGGCGTGATCATCGGCATCGATCACTTCGGTGCATCCGCCCCCTACCAGAAGCTCTACGAGGAGTTCGGGCTCACGGCCGCCCGCCTCGCGGAGAGCGTCCGGACGCTGATCGCGCGCGCCTGAGCCGACGTGCGTGCAGGTGCACGCGTCCCGCGATACCCCCGGCCGTCAGGCGGCCGAGGTCGTTTCCATTCGCCCGAGCTTCCGCAGCGC
>PMYN01000057.1:67227-77123 GCA_003171215.1 Gemmatimonadota bacterium
AGCATGTGCGTGGGCGTCCGGTGCTGGATGAGCGAAGAGCGGATGAACACGCTCACCATGTCGGCCACGCCGCTCAGCACCAGCGCGGCGACCGAGAGGATCATGCTCGTCGAGAATCCGAAGCCGATGATGCAGAGTCCGAACGTGGCGACAGCCAGGAAGAGCGTGCGCCCCGTGCGCCTGAACGGCGGCATCCATGCGATCGCCGCGCTCATCGCGACGGCGCCGATGGCCGGTGCGGCACGCAGCAAGCCAAGGCCTGATGGTCCGACGTGCAGAATTTCAGCCGCATACACGGGCAGCAGCGCGGTGGCGCCCCCGAAGAGCACCGAGAAGAGATCCAGCGTGAGGGCGCCCAGGATTATCGGCTCGTTGAAAACGAAGCGTATTCCGGTCGCGAGGCTCTTCGCGATGGCTTCAGTGTGCTCGCGCTTGATCAGCGACCGATGCCGGATCATGACCATCGCACCACCGCCAACCAGCATGAGCGCCGCATCGACTGCATACGTGAGCGTCGTCCCGCCCGTGGCGTACAGGACTCCGCCCACGGCCGGCCCGATGACCGATGCGAGCTGCCAGGTGCCGCTGCGCCAGGTGATGGCGTTCCCGTAGAGCGGCCGCGGAATGAGCTCCGCGGCGAGCGCCTGCCGGGCAGGATTGAGGAAACTTCGCGACAGCCCGCTCAGGGCGATCACGCCGTAGATCGCGCGAACGACCAGACCCGGAGCAGCTGGGAGCAGCATGGGCAGCACGAGCAGCGCGACGGCGCAGGCGCAGAGCAGCGCCAACGCGGCCAGAACCACTCGCCGGCGGTCGTGCCGGTCGGCGACATGCCCCGCGTACAGCGCGGCGCCGATGAACGGCACCGCCTCTGCCAGGCCGATGAGGCCAAGCGCGAGCTTGTCGTGGGTCAGCTCGTAGATCTGCCACCCCACCACCGTTCCCTGGATCTGGATCGCCATCGTGAAAGCGAACAGACCGATGATGAAAAGCCGGAAATTCGGAAGGCGGAGCGACGCGTACGGGTCTGCGGAGGTCTCCGGCACCCCGAATCGTAGCCGCTTGGGGACCGTGGCGCATTGCCCTTGCCACCGCGCGGTGCGCGCACCATGCTCCGGCCTCCGTCGTTCTCCGCCAACATGCCGCCCACGCGCTTTCGCCGCCTTCCCTGGTCCAGCTGGTCCGCCGAACGACTCATGCAGCTCCGGCTGCGCGATCTCGGCGTCACCATCGACGGCACCTGGCTCGAGGATTGCGTCGCGGAACTCTACGCGGAGCTCGAGCAGAAGCATATCCGGCTACGCCCGCACGTCTGGCTGTCCGACGAGTGGTTCTCGCCCGGCAACGTGCCCGGGTTCGCCGTGCCGTTCTATCTCACGCACCCGCGTCTCATGCGGCTGGAGCGCCGCGAGCTGCTCGAGGTGGAAGGCGGCACGCACGCCGAGTGCATGCAGATCATGCGCCACGAGTGCGGGCACGCCGTCCAGCACGGCTACCAGCTCAACCGCCGCCGCGAGTGGCAGAAACTATTCGGAAAGTCCTCGACGAAGTATCCCGAGTCCTACCGCCCGAACCCCGCGAGCAAGCGATACGTGCAGCACCTGCGCCGCTGGTACGCGCAAAGCCACCCCGACGAGGATTTCGCGGAGACGTTCGCCGTCTGGCTCCGACCCCGCTCGGACTGGCGCCGTCGCTATGCGGGCTGGCCCGCACTCAGGAAGCTGCACTACGTCGACCGCCTCATGAAGGAGCTCGCCGACACCGTGCCCGCCGTGCGCAGCAGGCGACGGGTGGATCCACTGCGGACGGTGTCGCGCACGCTCTTCGAGCATTACACCTACCGCCGCGCGCTCTACTCAGTGGAATATCCCGACACCTACGACGAAGACCTGCTTCGCCTGTTCTCGCTGTCGAAGATCAACCGGACGAAGGAATCCGCCGCGAGTTTCCTCCGCCGCCATCGCACCGACGTCCGCCGTGTCGTCTCGAAATGGACGGGCGAGTACCAGTTCACGCTCGACGCTGTACTCGGCGACATGATCGGCCGGTGCCGCGAGCTCAAGCTCCACGTCGGCGGCCACGAACGGCAGCAGCTCACCGATTTCATGGTGCTGCTCACCGCGCGCACCATGGAATTCATCGCACAGCACGGCCGCCGCGACTGGATCGCCGTATGAAGAAACTGCGGATTCTCGCACTGATGCACCCGCAGCTCGTCCCGCCCGATACGCTCGACGGGCACACCGACGAGGAAATCAACGTCTGGAAGACGGAATACGACGTCGTCAGCCACCTTCGCGCGATCGGCCACGAGGTGCGCGCGCTGGGCGTGCAGTACGAGCTGCTCCCGATCCGCGACGCCGTCGAGGAGTGGAAACCGCACATCGTGTTCAACCTTCTGGAGGAGTTCCACGGCGAAGTGCTCTTCGACCAGAACGTCGTGAGCTTCCTGGAGCTGCTGAAGGTTCCCTACACCGGATGCAATCCGCGCGGCATGATCATCTCGCGCGGCAAGGCGCTCTCGAAGAAGCTCCTGCTCTATCACCGCATTCGCGTTCCCGAGTTCGCGGTGTTCCCGATGGGCCGGAAGGTGAAGCGTCCGCCGCGACTGGCCTTTCCGCTCATCGTGAAGTCGCTCATCGAGCACGCGTCGGTCGGCATCGCGCAGGCGTCGGTCGTCGATTCGGACGAAAAGCTCGCCGAACGCGTGCGCTTCATCCACNNTCGCGTTCCCCGCGTGGGAGCTGGTCGCCGAGAAGCTCGCCGACAACGCACCCCTCATCGCGACCGCCAAGGTCAAGCACGACATCGAGTATCAGGCGCGCCACGGCATCGACATCCGCGCTGCCGAGCTCACGCCGGAGCAGAAAGCGCTCCTCGTCCATGTGAGCAAGCGCATCTACAAGATTCTGGAGCTGAGCGGCTACGCGCGCATCGATTTCCGCCTCGGGAGCGACGGGCAATTCTATTTTCTGGAAGCCAACCCGAATCCCGAGATCGCCGAACGCGAGGAATTCGCGTCGGCCGCGAAGGCCGGCGGAGTCACATATCCGGAGCTGCTGCAGCGCATCATCAACCTGGGACTGCGCCAGCCGCGCGTGGAGTAGCGGAAACCGCGGCGCGCTACCGCTTCTTGAACTCCAGCTTGGTCCAGACGAGGACGACGCCGCAGTTGTTCGAGAGCAGGAGGTATTTCGCCGGTGCGAACTCCTGCCGGATGTACACCTCGATCGCGGCGATCTGCTCCTTCGAGAGCGAGATGAGCACGCTGGTGTCGGAGGGCTTCCCGTCGATGTAGACGTTCGCGGGGCAGCCGCCGGCCGCGTTGGTGGTGGAGATCGACTGACCCGGCGTATACAGGTAGAAAGCCGTCGAGTTGCCGCCGGTGATGACCAGCGACGGGATCCCCTGGAAGATCGAACGGATCGACGTGTGCCTCACGATCTCCGTCGAATCCTTGAACGTGCCGAATCCTTCGCGCTTGCGCTGCTCGAAGTCGATCTGCAGCGACGACACGTTCTGCCTGCCCGTGATGTTCACGCCGGGCAATGAGACCGCCAGCATGTCGACCTGGATTTCGTCGGTTTGCTTCTCAAGGACGGCGATCGGCTGAAAGAGTGGCGCGAACCCGAGCGACCGGACAGCGAGGGTGCGCGATCCCGTCGGAACGTTGGCCAGCGTAAACCGTCCGTTGGCGTCCGTCTTGGTCGTTGCGTCGACTCCATCCACATCGATGCTCGCACCCGCGAGTGGCGCCTTGCGCGAATCGCGCACGACCCCGCGGATGGTGGCACTCTTCCCGAACTCACCAAGCACCAGATCGACCCGCCGCAGCGGCAACGTGTCGCCGGGGACGGTGACGGCGCCCGAACGCAGCGTCGAGGAATACCCGAACACGTACACATTGTTGTTCGGCGGTGCACCGCAGGCGAAGTACGTGCCGGTCGAATCGGTCCTCGTGTCGGACATGCGCGCTGCTGCGCCGATGGTTCCCGGCGCGTTGAAGTCCCAGCTCACGCGCACCTGCGCCCCGGACAGGCGCGTTCGCGCGTCGGCCGCGCGCACCGTCCCGAACACGATCCCGCTGCGCCCCTTCTCGAGCGTCCGACCGGGACAGAGCCGCGCCCAAATCGTGGCGAGCGATGGCGTCGAAAGCACCAGCATCGAATGCGACGTCTTCTCCGTGACCACGGCCTGGAGGCTTCCCAGCCCACTGCGATCCAGAAAGTCGTGAAACACCGTCACGCGATGAATCGTTTCCGGCGCGATCAGCGTGAAACGCCCTTCCCTGTCGGTCATCGTCGATACGGCGCCCTCGTCCGCTTGCACCGTAGCGTCCGGGATCGGTTGGTGCAGCAGGCTGTCGAATACGATGCCCCGGATGGTGTCCGGTACCGCCGAATCCGGGTGCAAGCGACCGGTGGAAGCGCGCGCGGGAGCCGCAGCACCCGCGAACGCCGCGAAGGCAACCAAGGCGGCCGAGAACAACACCCGCAGGCGTGGGTGTGAAATGGCTATTCCATTCATCCGCATGAGTTTAGTCGTCCGGCTCCCTTTGCGTCCACATCCCCGGACGCCTCTTTCGTACTCGCGGGCACCACAGCCGTTCCTTCCCTAGCCCAGCGCTGTGAGCACTTCGTTCGTCGAGCGCACGACTCCGAGCCGCGGAAAGATGTTCGCCATCGCGAACGCGTGCCCTTCGGCGCTCATGGCCGATGTCGCGTCCTCGACGAAAACCAGCGCGTAGGCCCGCTCGTAGGCATCCCGCGCGGTGGACTCCACGCCGAAATTCGTCGAGATGCCACCGATCACGATCGTCTTGATGCCGCGCCGGCGCAGGTGGAGTTCCAGGTCGGTTCCATAAAACGCACCCCACTGCCGCTTCGTGACCACGATGTCGCCCTTCCCCGGCCCGAGCTCGGGCACGATGTCGGACCAGTCGGCCGACGGAGTCGAGGCGGGTGGATGGGCGTCGATGGGCATCTTCAGCCGGTCGCTGCCATCGGCCGCGTACGCGACCCGAACGAGCACCACGGTCGAGCCGCGCGAGCGGAATGCGTCAGCGAGCCGGACCGCCCTGGACACAACGTCACCGGAGGCGTGCGGCGCCGTCGAGTTGCGTGTGATCCCGTTCTGGAGGTCGATCAGGACCAGCGCCGTGGAAGTGGGGTCTATCGAGAGTTCTGGCATGAATCAACCTTACTATGCCGCAGGCTCCGCGTCAGCCATTCTTAACGCTGGCCTCGGCTCCCGCGTAGAGGAACCATGCCGCACGTTCACTGCCTCCCCTCTTTCCAGAATATGCCACGTCGAATCGGCTTTCTCGTTGCCGCGGCGCTCGTCGCCAGCTGCACACAAGCACCGGCGCCAGTCGTGTCACCGCCCGCTCCCACTCCAGCGCCGGTCGCGGCGCCTGCGCAGCCGGCTCCTGGCGCGCCTCAAGGTGGCGGACGAGGCGGCGGCGGGGCGGCACAGGGTGACTCGGCGGGCGGCAGGAGTGCGGCGGTTCCCGCGCAGCCGAGACCGTACTCCCGGGTGATCACGGCCGAAGCGAAAACGAAACGCGGACTGTTCGCGGTGCACCAGCTGAACGACCGGACCTACTTCGAGATTCCCGCGCGCGAACTCGGCAAGGACATGCTGATTGTCGGCCGCCTCACTCGCGCGGCGTCGCAGAACCCGACGCGCACCGGCGGTGATTTCGGGACGTATCCCGGCGACCAGTTCGAAGCGCGGGCGCTTCACTGGGAGCGAATCGGCAACCGCATCATCCTCCGCTCGATTTCGTTCGCCATCACGGCCGACAGTTCGCTCTCCGTCTACAAGGCCGTGCAGGGGGAGAACAACGGACCCGTGATCGCCGTGCTGCCCGTCGAAGCGTACGGACGCGACAGCGCCGCCGTCGTCGACGTCACGCGGCTCTTCACGACGGCGATTCCGGAGCTCGCGGCGATCCGCGGCACGATCGACGCGACGCGTTCCTATATCGAGCATGTAGGCGCGTTCCCCGACAACGTCGAGATCGAGGCGACGCAGACGGGAGTGCCCGCGGCTGCGGCGGGCGGCGGTGGTGGTGGGCGGGGAGGTGCCGCGCCTGCAGGCGGACCGCAGATCGCCGAAAGCGTCGTGGCGCACTGGAGCCTCGTGCGCCTCCCGGAAAATCCGATGCGAACGCGCAAGGCCGATGAGCGAATTGGGTTCTTCTCCAACCGCACCGTCGACTTCGGCGGCGACCAGCAGCGTGCCGAAACGCACGAGTTCATCACGCGGTGGCGGCTCGAGTGCTCGGATCGCAAAGAGGGAAACCTCTGCTATCCCAAGCAGCCGATCGTGTACTACGTCGACCCGGCGACGCCGGAGCAGTGGAAGCCGTGGATTCGCAAGGCGATCCTCGACTGGCAGCCAGCGTTCGAGGCGGCGGGCTTCAAGGACGGGATCATTCCGGGAGAAGTGCCGAAGAACGATCCAGACTGGTCGTCCGAAGACATCCATCACACGATGGTGCGCTGGCTCGCTTCGACGGTCGAGAACTCGGTTGGTCCGCACGTCAGCGATCCGCGCACGGGTGAAATTCTCAACGGCTCGTCGAGAATTTTTCACAACCTGCTCGAGCTGATGCAGGACTGGTATTTCACGCAGGCCGCACAGGTGGATCCGCGCTCGCACGCGTTGCCCTTCCCCGATTCGTTGATGGGGCGGCTCCTGGAGTTCGGCGTCGCACACGAAATCGGACACACGATCGGCCTGCAGCACGATCAGATCGGCAGCTCGACCTATCCCGCGGACAGTGCGCGCAGCGCGTCGTGGGAGCACAAGATGGGGCATTCGCCGAGCATCATGGATTACTCGCGAATGAACTACGTCGCGCAGCCGGAGGATCATCTCGCGGTCGCCGACATCATCCCGCGCATCGGTCCCTGGGACAAGTACACGATCATGTGGGGGTACAAGGAGATTCCCGGCACGCGCACGATGAACGATGAGAAGGCGGCGCTCGAGCAGTGGACGCGCATGCAGGACACCGTGCCGTGGTACCGCTTCTCGGCGAACAACGCGTTCGGCGGGTTCGGCACGCAGAGCGAGGCAGTTGGTGACGCGGATCCGGTGAAGTCCACGGGACTCGGGTTCAAGAACATCGAGCGCGTGATGGGCTACGTCGTCGCCGCGGGAACGCGGCCGATGGAAGACAACGAGCTCGTGAAGGAGCTGTACGATCGTACCGTTGGTCAGTGGGCGACGGAGGCCGGACACGTGACGACCGTCATCGGCGGCGCGGCGGTGCAGTACAAGTCGGGTGGCCAGCCGGGGCCGGTCTACGTGCCGCTCCCGCGCGCTCGTCAGATCGAAGCGGTGAAGTTCCTCAACGAGAAAGTATTCAAGACGCCGGCGTATCTCATTCGTCCTGACATCGGGTCGCGCGTCGAGGTCGGCGGGATGCTCGCGCGCATCGGCAGTGCGCAGAACCGCATACTCACGTCGCTCCTGCAGGACGCGCGCATGAACCGCATGCTCGACATGCAGGCGACGGCGAAGAACGCCGCCGATGCGTATGCGCTCCTCGACATGCTCGACGACGTGCGGAAGGGCGTGTTCTCGGAGCTCTCGGCCGGCTCGGTGAAAATCGATCCGTATCGTCGCGAGCTGCAGATGAACTACATCACGACGATGGACCGGAAGGTGAATCCGCCGCCGGCTGCAGCTCCGGCTGCCGGCGGTCCGGCAAACCCGAACGCGGCCGCGGCCGCACCACTATCCGAGGATGCGCGATCTCAGGTACGTGGGCAGTTGGTCACGCTGAGAGCCGAGATCCACGCGGCAATCGGCAAGACGGGCGATCGCGAGACGCGGATGCATCTCGAGAACGCCGAGCATCGGATCGGGGAAGCGCTCGAGCCGAAGAAGTAAGGCCCGGCGGTTCGGAAAGCAGAAGCGGGGCCGTGCTGAGCACGGCCCCGCTTTGCGAGGAGGCGGTTCGTTCCGGCGCGGCTGATCAGCCCTTGGCGCCGCTCAAGCCGTCCGCTTCTTGCCCTTCGACGGCATCGCCGCCGGACGTCCCATCAGGTATCCCTGAACCAGGTGCACCCCGAGTTGGGTCACTGTGTCCAGCTCCTCCTTCGTTTCGATCCCCTCGACGATCATCGGGATCCCGGCCTCTGTGCAGAAGCCGGCGATCGCCTTGAGGAGCTCCAGCTTCACCCGGTTGTGGCGCGCTTCGCGCGTGAGTTCCATGTCGAGCTTGATGTAGTCAGGCTCGATCATCGAGATGATGCGCAACCCCGAATACGCGGAGCCCACGTCATCCATCGCGAACTTGAAACCGGACTGCTTTACAATCTGGACGGCCTGACGAAACGTCTGAAAGTCCTCGATCGCGGCGTGTTCGGTGATCTCGAATACGATCTGCGGCACGCGCCGCGCCGGAATGGACGCCAACAGCTTGGGGTCGAAGATGGAGCCGGGTTCCATGTTGATGAAAAGGAGCTGATCGGCCTCCAGCCTGCCGATCGAGCGCAGGGCGTGCTCGCGACACGCCGCATCGAGCTTCACGACTAGGTCCGCCTCATAGGCGATTCGGAAGAGGACGTCCGGCGATGCGAATTCCCCTTTCGGCCCGCGACACAGCGCTTCGAACCCGAGAACGCGGTCGGAGTGCAGGTCCACAATGGGCTGGTACAGGGTGGTGATGCGGTCGCTGGTGAGGATTGCGCGCAACTTTCGCGCTCGCCGGCGAACGAGCGCCTCCTGCTCCGACGTCGCCTCCGCGAGCGCTTCATCGATGGTGCGATACACCAGGCGCTCGAGCCGGACGGAAGGGTCCTTCTTCATCATCGCGGAGCCGATGAAGTAATTGAACCGGTAGAGCAGATCCGGATGAAGTGTCTTGGCGACGTGGGCATCGAGCCGCTCGGCGATGCGCGCCTTGATGCGCAGCACATCGCTGAACTTGAACGTCCTCGTGCTCCGGGCCGGCGAGAGCATGAGGATGAACACGTTCCCGTTGACCGTCAGCTCCGCGAGCGCGTCCTCCTTTCGCAGCGATTCGTCCTTGATCTCCTTCAGGCACTCGGCGACACCACGCACGATGCCGTCGAAGAGCTCCCACCCGTAGACGTCCTCGAGTTTCGAGAACCGCGCGATGTTGACCGTGAGGATTCCGACGGTCTTGCGGCTCCGGAGCGCCTCCTCGACCTGCCGCACGAAGAGCGGCAGGCCCGGGAGCGCCGTGACCGGATCGAAGAGCAACTCGCCCGCGCTGATGCCGCCAGAACTGCGCAGAAGGTGCTTGAGCAGCTGGCGTTGGAGCCCTTGTTGTTCGGCCACGCTCTCTCCGCTGTTCGATTGACTCGTCGAACGCCCACTAAATTAAGATGGGGACTGTCGAATTGATATACAGCAGCCTGGTGACTCGAGCGCCGCACAAGACTAACGGTTTCTGCCAATACTCCGCTGAACGGTTGAGCTCGTCAACGCAGAACGGCCACCGCAAAGGTGGCCGTCGCTTTTTCGATCTGACGTCGCTTCAACAATTTAGGGCAATGGCCAGGGAGGGAATCGAACCCCCGACACGCGGATTTTCAGTCCGCTGCTCTACCAACTGAGCTACCTGGCCAAGAGGGCGAAATCTAGCCGCCACACAGGCTTGGGCCAACCCCAATCCCCCAACCCGGCCGTGTGCCCCGCCGCTCGCTTCGAGCGGCATCCAAGGGTATTCTTGCCAATGCGGCCCTGTTGCACCCGATCGCTCGAATCCACCACCGGGACTCCCGAATGAACCTCGTGCGTCGCCTCCTCATCGGAGCGTTCGCGATCGCCCCGGCCATCGCGGCCGCGCAGGGACCAAAGCTCAGCGTACCCTACACGCTCGACACCCTGCCGAACGGCCTCACCGTGATCGT
>PMYN01000057.1:77158-81975 GCA_003171215.1 Gemmatimonadota bacterium
TTCGAGCACCTGATGTTCATGGGCTCGCAGCACGCCGAGTACCCGATGTTCGACCGACTGCTCGAAGCCGCGGGCGCAAACAACAACGCCTCGACCTCCAACGACGTCACCGACTACTACGAGAGCGGCCCGTCGTCCGCACTTCCGCTCATGCTCTGGCTCGACGCCGACCGCATGGGCTGGCTCACGCCGACGATGGACAAGCCGAAGGTCGACCTTCAGCGCGACGTCGTGAAGAACGAACGCCGCCAGAGCGTCGAGAACCGCCCGTACGGGCTCGTCGAGGATCACCTTCCGCAGCTCGCCTACCCTGCGGGACATCCGTACTCGTGGTCCGTCATCGGCTCGATGGCCGATCTCTCCGCCGCGTCCGTTGAAGATGTGAAGGAGTTCTTCCGCCGGTATTACGCGCCCAACAACGCGACGCTGGTCGTGTCCGGCGACGTAAAGAACGCCGACGTGCGCGCGCTCGTGAAGAAGTATTTCACCGAGATTCCTCGCGGCCCGGCCATCACCCGTCCCGCGCCCGCGCCATTTACCGTACACGATACTGCAGTGACCCTACAGGATCGCGTGCAACTCCCCCAGTTGCAGCTCACCTGGCACACGGTCAAGGAATGGGCGCCCGACGACGCCGCGCTCGACATCGCGGCATCGATCCTCGCCGGCTCGCGCACCTCGCGCCTCACGCAGGCGCTCATCTACAACAATCCGCTCGCCACGAACGTTCGCGCCCGCCAGGGGTCCATGCGCCTCGACGGCGATTTTTCCGTCGTCGCGACCGCGCGCCGGGGATTCGGCCTCGACACGCTGCGCGGCGTCGTGGATGCCGAGATCAAGAGGCTCACGAAGGACGGGCCGACGCCGCGCGAACTGCAGCAGGCCAAGAACAGCATCGAGTCGCAATTCCTCCGGCGCATCGAGACCGTTCACGGCGTCGCCGACCAGCTCAACCGCTACTTCTACATCAACGGCAAGCCCGACTCGTTTCAGGCGGACCTTGACCGCTATCGCGCGGTCACCGCATCCGACGTGCAGCGCGTGCTCCAGAGGTACCTCCAGGCCAATCGCGTCATGATCTCCATCGTGCCCATGGGAAAGCCCGAGCTCGCAGCCAAGAAGGGAGTCGCGCAATGATCCGCAAACTTTCCGCGCTCATCACGGCGGTCGCCGCGTGCGCACCGGTCGCCGCGCGTGCGCAGGCCGCCGCCGGTGTGCTCGATCGCACCAAGCCGCCCGCCCTCGGCCCGAGCACGAAGTTCAATCTCCCCACGGTCGCGCGCGGAACGCTGGCGAACCGCGTTGCCGTGCAGGTGGTCGAGCACCACGCGCTGCCGCTCGTTCACGTCACGCTGGTCATCGACGGTGGATCGCGGCTCGAGGCGGAACAGCCGGGCCTCGCGGGGTTCACCGCCCGCATGCTCACCGAGGGCGCGGGCACCCGCGATGCGAACGCGCTCCAGAGCGAGCTCGCCTTCCTCGGCGCGCAACTCAATGCCGGCGNNCGGAGGCCCTCGACCTGATGGCGGATATCGTGCTTCGCCCCACGTTCCGCTCCGACAACGTGAAGCAGCAGCGCGACCTGCGGCTCCAGTCGATCCTGCAGCGCCGCGACCAGCCCACGCAGGTTGCCTCGCTCGCGTTCAACCAGATCGTCTTTCCCGAAGGACACCCGTATCACAATCCGGCCGATGGCGACTCCGCCTCGACCGCCGCGCTCGACTCGGCACGCGTGCGCAACTTCTACGATCACGCGTTCGTGCCGGAGCGCGCGAAGTTCGTGGTGGTTGGCGATGTCACGGAACCGGAGATGCGCGCCCTGCTCGCGAAACGTTTCGGCGCCTGGAAACACGCGGGTGAGCCGACGGCGATTCCGAAAGTTGCGGTGGCGCCCGTCGCCAACGACGGCGTGAAGATCTATCTCGTCGACAAGCCCGGTGCCGCGCAGTCGGTCATCCAGCTTGGCAGCCCGGGCGCTGAGCGTCTCGGACCTGATTTCGCCGCGATCACCGTGATGAACACGATCCTCGGCAACTCGTTCTCCTCGCGGCTCAACACCAACCTCCGCGAGACCAAGGGCTACACGTACGGCATCAGTTCGCGCTTCGTATGGTCGCCGCTGCCGGGCCCATTCGTCATCGCGAGCTCGGTCCGCACCAACGTCACCGACAGCTCCCTCGTCGAGATCTTCAAGGAGCTGCGTTCCATTCGCGACGCCCCGGTCGACGCGAAGGAGCTCGATCGCGCGAAGGCGTACGTCGCGCTCGCAGTGCCCGGCCGGTTCGAGACGAACGCGTCGATCGCCGCCCAGCTCGTCGATCTCGGAACGTACGGACTGCCGCTCGCGTCGGTGAACGACATGGTATCACGCGTGAACGCGGTGACCGCGGCGGATGTGCAGCGCGTCGCGCGCCAATACCTCCCCGCGGACAAGGCGACGCTCGTCGTCGTCGGCGATCTCACGAAAGTGCGCGCTGGCATCGAGGCGCTGAAGCTCGGCACGATCACCGTGCTCGATGTCTCTTCGATCGCACGCTGAATGAGGCGGCACGCCTCGTGAGCCCGCCGCTGCGCGTCGCCTTCCAGGGCGAGCTTGGTGCGTTCAGTGAAGAGGCGATCCAGCAGCTCTGGGGCAGCGACGTCGAGTCGGTGCCATGCCGTGATTTTCGCGACGTTGCCGATGCGCTCGCGCGCGGCGACGTCGATCGCGCGGTGCTCCCCATCGAGAACACGATCGTCGGCTCCGTGCAGGCGGCGCACGACGTCATAGACGGCACGCAGGGCATCCATGCGATCGCCGAGACCGTCGTCGCCGTACACCACTGCCTGCTCGGGCCTCCGGGTGCCCAATTCGATCAGGTGCGTGACGTGTTCAGCCATCCGATCGCCCTCGCACAGTGCGGAAATTTCTTCCGCGCAAATCCGCGCCTCGCCGTCCACGCCGTGTACGACACCGCCGGAGCGGCCGTCGACGTGTCGAACCTCGCCGATCCGCAATTCGCCGCGGTGGCGAGCCGTGCATCGGCGAAGCGCTATTCGCTCGATGTGCTCGTCGCCGACATCGAGGACCGCCCCGACAACCAGACACGCTTCCTCGCGTTCGCGCGCGCGCCGCTGCCGCTGCCCGTCGGAACCCCGGCGCGCACGATGCTCCTCCTCACGACGAAGGACGTGCCCGGAGCGCTGCTCGAGGCGCTGTCGCCGCTCGCGCGCCACGGCGTGAACGTGCGCCGGATAGAGACGCGCCCGACGGGCGAGCCTTGGAGCTATCGCTTCTTCGTGGAGTTCGACCATCAGGTGGGTGACGCGGCAGCCGCCGCGCTCGTGGCGGAGATCGCCGTGCTCGCGCACGAACTGCGGCTGGTGGGCACGTATCCGCGGTGGGCGCCTGGACGGCGCGGATCGATCGGCTGGACCTCTGGGCAGCTCCCGGCCGTCGGCTAGCGGTCGGCCAACCCCGGACTAGCGGCGCTTCGTCCTCGCGCCGGGTTTATCGGGGTAGTTCGCCGTGATGACCGACTTGATGCCGCCCCGCACATTGAAGTCCCCGACGACGCTCATCCGCTTGGGCTTCACGGCCTTCACGAGGTCGTCGAGAATCCGGTTCACGACGCGCTCGTAGAAGATGCCGTCGTTGCGAAAGCTCCAGAGATAAAACTTGAGGCTCTTGAGCTCCACGCACAGCTTGCCGGGGAGGTACGTGATGCTGATCGTCGCGAAGTCCGGTGCGCCTCCCTTGAGCAGCGCGAGCTCATCCGCGTCGCTTTCGATCCCGCCGAGCGGACAAAGCGACGTGAACTCCGGGCACGTCATGAAGATCTCGTAGTCCCGGTCGGCATACGGATTCGGGAATGTCTCCAGCAGTTCCGGGCTTGGCACCTATTCCGTTCTCCGTCGCTTCGATTCCTCGCTGAGCAGCCGGCGCTCCTCGGACGTCAGGCTCCCGAGGCCGTGGGCGGAGATCTTGTCGAGCACCTGATCGAGCGCGGCGAGCTCTGCCTGCGGTCCGCGTATGGCGCGCGGAGACGTCGTCCGCTTGGCGATCACCGCATTGCTGCGCGCGATCACGTCGTCGATGTTGTCTCGCTCACGGGCGCGCGAACGCGGAAGCGTGCGCGGCACAGCCCGGGGCGGCGTGTCTTCCGGTTCGTCGGGTACGGGCGACACGCCTTGGCGCAACCGACTGAGACTCACCGCTGCCGTCATACGAAGGTAGAGCCAGCCGGCCGCAAGTCCGCCCGCGTGCGCGAGATACGCGACGCCGCTCTGTGCGCCCGTCGTGGTGATGCCGCCCAGGATGTTCAGCACCCCCACGAAGATCACGAGCCAGCGCACCGTCGTCGGAATCACTCCAAAGACGAAGAGCTGTTCATCCGGCCAGAGCGAGGCATACGCGAGCATGACGCCGAACACCGCCGCTGATGCACCGATGAGCAGCGTGTCTCCGGGAACAAACACGAGGTGCGCGAACCAGCCGCCCAGACCGCAGAAGAGATAGAAGCGCAGGAACTCGCGCGCGCCCCACTTCCGCTCCACACGAGGCCCGAAGAGCCAGAGCGTGTACATGTTCAGCGCGAGGTGCCAGAAGCCGCCATGCACGAACATGTACGTGCCGATCGTCCACCACTGGTGCCCGAGATCCTTCGTCTGGAAACCGAGCGCGCCCTGGACATCGCTCGGCTTCAGGACCGTGAGCTGGACGAAATAGACGAAGACATTGACCGCGATCAGCCACTGCACCGCGGACATGAGCCGCGGCGCCGATTCGTCCGGCGAACGCACTTCGTATACGGGCACGTCTTCGCTCATCGCAGTCC
>PMYN01000024.1 GCA_003171215.1 Gemmatimonadota bacterium
TTCGGCCTCCTCGGCCCCAACGGCGCGGGGAAGACCACGACCATCGAGATCTGCGAGGGGCTCGTCGATCGCGATTCCGGCGACGTCGAGATGCTCGGCCGCACGTGGGAACAGGATCCCAAGGCGCTGCGCCAGCGCATCGGGATCTCGCTCCAGGAGACGCAGCTCTCCGACAAGCTCACCGTCCGCGAGACGCTCGCGCTCTTCCGCAGCTTCTACGAGCATCCTCACGACGTGAGCCACGTGCTCGCCCAGGTGCAGCTCGAGGAAAAGGCGAATGCGCGCATCAGCACGCTGTCGGGCGGACAGAAACAGCGCCTCGCGGTGGCGTGCGCGCTGATCGGCGATCCGGAACTGCTCTTTCTCGACGAGCCCACCACCGGCCTCGACCCGCAGTCTCGCCGGCAGATGTGGGACGTGATCGACAAGTTCCGCGCGAGCGGACATTCGATCGTGCTGACCACGCACTACATGGACGAAGCCGAGCGGCTGTGCGACCGCATCGCGATCGTGGACCACGGCAGGGTCATCGCGCGGGGCACGCCGGCCGAGCTCATCGCGTCGCTTGGCGCGGAACAGATGATCGAGTTCGCGTCGGAAGGAACGGCGGCGATCGACCTCGGCGAGCTCAGGCAGCTCGAAGGGATCATCGACGCGCGACTCGATGCGGGAACGTACTCGCTCCAGGCGAAGGAGCTGCACCGCGCGGTGCCGGCATTGCTCGCGCATCTCGCAACGCGCGGCGCGCCGCTCACGGAACTGAAGACGCATTCGGCGACGCTCGAGGACGTGTTCGTGTCGCTCACCGGGAGGCACCTGCGCGATGAGTGAAGCCCGCGACACGCAGCGCACTGCGCGAACCTGGCGCGACGCGCAGATCGTGCAGCTGACGCTCGTCCGTTTTCGTGAATTCCTGCGCGAGCCCGAGGCGCTGTTCTGGGTGTTCATCTTCCCGGTGCTGCTCACGGCGGGGCTCGGCCTCGCGTTCCGCAGCAAGCCGAACGACAGCGCCCTCGTCGCCGTCGTCACGACCGCGGGCCACGCGCCTCCGGATATCGAGGCGCTCCTCGCCAAGTCGAAGAACGTCGTCGCGCGTTCGATGTCGGCCGACTCGGCGATGGAGGCGCTCCGCACCGGCAAGATGGCCCTCGTCGCGATCGAGGATGGCGCCGGAAGGATCTCCTATCGATACGATCCGGCGCGGGACGAATCCCGCACCGCGCGGCTGATCGTCGATGACGCACTGCAGCATGCGGCCGGGCGCGTGGAGCCCGTCGCGACGTCCGACGACTACGTCACCGCGCTCGGCTCCCGCTACGTGGACTTCCTCGTGCCCGGCCTGCTCGGCATGAACCTGCTCGGCAGCGGCGTCTGGGGGCTCGGCTTCGCCATGGTGGACTTGCGCCGCAAGCGGCTGCTGAAGCGGCTCATCGCCACGCCGATGTCACGCGCGCAGTTCTTCGCGTCGTTCCTGATCTCGCGCCTCGTCGTGCTCTCGTTCGAGGTGGTCGCGCTCGTGGGATTCGGGGTGCTCGTTTTCCACGTCCCGCTGCGCGGCTCGCTCTGGTCGCTGATGTTCATCGCGGTGTTCGGCGCGCTCAGTTTCAGCGGCCTCGGCCTGCTCGTCGGCACGCGGGCGAAGACGGTGGAAGCGGTCTCCGGTCTCGCGAACGCGATCATGCTGCCGATGTGGGTCCTGTCGGGAACGTTCTTCTCGGCGAGCCATTTTCCGGACGTCATGCAGCCCTTCGTTCGCGCGCTGCCGCTGACGGCGGTGAACGATGCACTGCGAGCCAACATGCTGCAGGGAGCGTCGCTGACGGCCGTGATGCCGCAGCTCGGAGTGATCGCGTTCTGGAGTGTGGCGTGCTATGCCGTGGCGCTCAAGCTCTTCCGGTGGCGGTAGGCAGCGGAGAGAGATGAGATGGATGCGAGATGCGGAATTTCGACCCGATGCAGAGTGCGGAAGAGGAATTCGAAATGCTGGGAAAGAGATGAGAGATGAGTTTGAATGCGGGATGCGGCGCCAGCTCGTGAGTTGCGAGTTCTCGCCTCTCGTCACTCAGCCCCGCATTCCGGATTCCTCTTCCGCACTCTGCATCGGGTCGAAATTCCGCATCTCGCATCCATCTCGCCACTCCTATCTGATCTTTCAGCCCTTCGCCTCCGTCGCGGCAGATTTCCGCCCGTGCCCCGGCACCATGTACTCGTCCGTATGCGGCCGCTGCGGGAAGTTCATGAAGCCGACCGCCTTCAATCTCCAGTCGTCCAGGATCTCGTAGATCGTCGGAATCACGAGCAGCGTCAGCACCGTGGACGTGATCACGCCGCCGATGATCGCGCGGCCGAGCGGGGCGCGGAAATCCGCGCCTTCGCCACGCCCGAGCGCCACCGGAATCATGCCGGCGATCAGCGCGAGCGTCGTCATCATGATCGGCCGCAGTCGCACGCGGCCGGCCTCGATGATCGCCGTGCGCCGGTCCTTTCCTGATTCCTGCCCCCACTTCGCGAAGTCGATCAGCAGGATCGCATTCTTCGCGACGATGCCCATGAGCAGGATCACGCCGATCAGCGACATGATGTTCAGCGTGCCGTGCGTGATGAGCAGCGCGAGCACCACGCCGATCAGCGAAAGCGGGAGCGAGATCATGATCGCGAGCGGCTCGAGGAACGAGCCGAACTGGATCACGAGGATCAGGTACATCAGGAGCACGGCGATGCCCATGGCCTCGAACATGCGGGTAAACACCTGCTGCTGGTCCTTCACCTCGCCGCCCGCGGTGATCCGGTATCCCACTGGCAGCGCGAACCCCGCGAGCTTGGCGGTGATGTCGGCGTTCACTTCCCCAAGCGAGCGTCCTTGCGTGTTGGCTTCCACTACCACGACGTTGTCGCGGTCGAGGTGGCTGATGATCGCGGGACCGAGCCCCGCTGATACCGTCGCGATCTGCCCGAGCGGCATCACGGTCTCCTTTCCTCCCGCCGCCCCGCCGCCGACCACAAGCGGCAACCGCTCGATGTCGGAGATCTTCGTGCGCGCCTCGGGCGCGAGCCGGATCCGCACTTTTCTGTTCTCTCCCGCGGGATCGACCCAGTCGCCCGCGTCGATTCCCGCGAATGCCGGCCGCAGCGACTGCGCGACCTGTCCCACGGTCACTCCCATCGAGCCGGCGAGCGCGCGATTGAGGTTGATCTCCAGCTCCGGTCTCTGCCCCTTCGTGGAAAGCCCGACGTCGACCGCATTCGGCACGCTCTTCACGATCTTCATCACCGAATCGGCGAGCCGGTTGAGTATTACCGCGTCGGCGCCTCGCAGCTCCACCTGGATCTGCTTGCGGATACCGCCGAATGCGCTCGTGAACACGTAGACCTTCGCGCCGCCGATCTGCTGCGCTTCCTCTCGCATCATCTCACCGAAATCGTTCTGCGAAATCGACCGGTTCTTCTTCGGCACCATGCGCACGAATACGGTGCCGAGGTCCGCCCCCCCGATCGTGCCGCCCGGCTGGCCGGCGCCCGATCCCCCGACGGTGGCGAAGGTGTAATCGACGAGGTTCGTATGGCTGCGCGCGCGCCTCGCCGTTTCCTCCGTCTTCATCTTCGTATACGCGAGGTTCGAGCCCGGCGGCGTCTCCACCTGGATCGTGAGCTCGCTGCGGTCGGAAGGCGGTATGAATCCGAATCCGCCGAACTCCACCTGCAGGATGATCGCGCTGGCGAGCGCCGCGGCGGCGAGCGTCACCATCCACCAGCGATGGTCGAGCGCCCATCCGATCACGTGCGTGTAACGGTCGGCCTGCCGGTTGAACCAGTCATTGAACCGGTCGAGCGCGCGGGCGATCGGGTTGCGGCGCTCGTGACCCTCGACCTGCGGGTCGGCCCAGTATGCCGAGAGCATCGGGTCGAGCGAGAACGAGACGAACAGGGAGACGAGCACCGCGCACGCGATGGTCAGCGCGAACGGCTTGAACCACTGCCCCGCCACGTCACCCATGAACCCGATCGGCACGAATACCGCGACGATCGAAAACGTCGTCGCGGTGACGGCAAGCCCGATCTGGTCGGTGCCGTCGTGCGATGCCTTGAAGTGGTCCTTCCCCATCTCGATGTGGCGCACGATGTTCTCGCGCACCACGATCGCGTCGTCGATGAGGATGCCGATCGCGAGCGAGAGCCCGAGCAGCGACATCGTGTTCAGCGTGAAGCCGAATGCGTACACGGCGATGAAGCTCGAGAGCACCGACACCGGCAGCGCGAGTCCGGTGATCACCGTCGAGCGCCACGAGTTCAGGAAGAGGAACACGACCAGCACGGTGAGCAGCGCGCCCTCGACCAGCGCCTCCTCCACGTTCTGCACCGAGCGGTCGACGTGGTCGCCCGAGTTCTGGACGACGTCGAGACGCGTGCCCTTCGGAAGCGTGGCCGCGATGGCCTTCACCTTCTCGAGCACCTGCGCCGACACCTGCGACGTGCTGAACCCCTTCGACTTCTTCACCATCACGCCGACCGCGTCGCGCCCGTTGTAGAGCGCGGACGACGTCGGCTCCGCCGTGCCGTCGCGCGCCGTCGCGACTTCGCCGAGGCGGATCGTGCGGCCGTTCTTCTGCGCCACGATCAGCGCGAGAAAATCCTCCGGCGTTTCGAGCTTGCCCCTGAGCCGGATCGCGCGCTCGTCGAGCGAGCCGTTCACCTTGCCCACCGGCGCCGCGAGGTTCTGCGCCTGGAGCGCCGCGACGAGCTGCGACACGCTCACGCCCGCCGCCTGCATCGCGTCGGGCATGATCTCCACCGTGAGCTCGCGCTCGATGCCGCCCACGACGCTCGCTTCCGCCACGCCGGCAATCGCGCGCAGTTCCTTCGTCAGCCCCGGGTCCGCGATGCGGGTCAGGCTCGGGGCGTCGAGCGTGGTCGAGTTGAGCGAGAGCTGGACGATCGGCAGGTCGGACGGATCGAAGCGCGAGAGCACCGGCTCCTTCATTTCCACCGGCAGCTGGTCGCGGATCGACGAGATCTTGTCGCGAATGTCCTGCGACGCCTGCTGGATGTCCTTCTGGAAGACGAAGAACACCGTGATGTTCGCAAAGCCGTCCTGCGCCGTGCCCTGCATGCGGTCGACACCGCTGATGCCGGAGATCGACTCTTCGATCCGGTCGAGCACCTCGCGCTCGACGACGTCCGGCGATGCGCCCGGATACGGAACCGAGACGTTGACGATGGGCTGCACGACATCGGGGAACTCATCCGTCTGCAGCTGCGTCAGAGAGAACACGCCGAACACCACGAGCGCCACCATCGAAACGATGGTGACGATCGGCCGCTTGATGGCGAAATCGGATATGAACACGGCGGTTCCTCAGTTCTTCTTCGGTTGGTCGACCGACGGCGGCGCCGCCGAGACCTTCACGGGCGCGCCCGGCGTGATGCCCTGCGCCGCGCCGATGAGCAGCGTGTCGCCCGCGGCGAGGCCGCTCCTGATCTCGACCACATCGGATCCTTCGTCGCGCATGCCGAGCGACACTTCGACCACCTCGGCCTTGCCGTTCTTGAGCCTCGTCACCAGCGGCTTCACGCCGCGCTGGTCGACCGCCGCCGCGGGAACCGTGAGGCCCTGGCGAGTCGAGCTCGACACGCGGCCCGTGGCGTACAGTCCCGCCACGAGCCCGTTGCCCGCGTTCGGAATGCGCACGTAGAGGCGCACCTGCCGCGTCACCGGATCCGCGCTCGGGAAGACGTTCGTGATCGTCCCGGTGAAGTCACGTCCGGGATAACCGGTGACCACGAACTTCACCGGCGAGCCGACGTGAACGAGGCCGAGCTGGTCGGCGGGCACGGCGCCCTCCAGCCGCATCGTGCCCGGATCCACGAGCGTGAAGAGCGGAGATCCCGGACTGACGATGTCGCCGGCGTTCACCTGCCGCTCGCTCACGACGCCGTCGTACGGCGCCTTGATGACCGTGTTGTCGAGATTCTTCTGCGCGCTCGCGAGCCGCGACTTCGCGTCCTCGAGCGCCGCCTGCGCGGCGAGGTCGTTGCGCTTCGCCGACTCGAGCGCGTTGTCGGCGATCGCGCCGGCGGCGAGCAGTTTTTCGGAGCGCCCCGCCTCGCGATGCGCGATGTCGGCCGCGAGCAGCGCTTGCGTCACCGCGCTCTTCGCGGAGAGCCACGCCTCGCGCAGCACCGTGTCGTCCACGCGCGCGAGCGGCGCGCCTTTCGTCACGCGCGCGCCGGGATCGGCGAGCACCGCGACCATCGCGCCCGACACCTCGGAGCGGATCGACGCGGTCTTCTCGGCCGCGAGCGACCCCGAGATGGCGGGGCCGCTGTTGAGCGTCGAGACCGAAATCACGGTGATCGCCTCGGGCCCCACGGAGACGGGAGCGGGACCGGCCGTCGCCGACGCGTCGGCGGTGACCTTGCCGCACCCGGCCGAAACGAGCAGGACGGCGACGATCAGTGCTGTATTGCGACTCGCGAGCATCGGAGTGTTCCTGGCATGAGTTCTCATCGGTGTTTTCTCGTATTGGTCGGTGCCGTGCGAACGGGCCGCTATCTGTTCACTGGTGCGGCGGTCGATCCCACCGGCAGGTCCTTCAGGAGCGCCACCCGCAGGCGTGCCACTTCGAGGTCGCGCGCCGCGAGCACCCGGTTCAGCCGGGCCTGCTCGTACTGCGTCCTCGACTGCTGCAGTTCCACCTGCGTCGAGATCCCCTCCCGGAACCGCACTTCGGCAATCGCATAGGCGCGCGCGGCCTGCGTGTCGGTGCCCACGCTTGCCGCGTAACTCGCGTCCGCTTCCTCGAGCTGGGCGAGCGCGGTTCGGGCGTCGAGCGCCGCGAGCTCCCTCACCTGGTCGAGCGACTGCCGCGCCTCCGCGAGGTTCGCCTCCGCGACCATCCGGTCTCCAGTGAGCTTGCCGCCGAGGAAGATCGGGATCGAAAGCCCGGCCGAAACCATCCAGTTCGGGTAGTAGGCGCCGAACAGGTTGTGGCCGAGCCCGGCGTCCACCGGATATCCGTAGCGCTGGTACGTCGAGCTGAGTTGCGCGGACGGGAGCCGCTCCCACTTCGCCGCGCGGAGCGCGTACTCCTGCGCCGTGATGTTGGCCTCCGCCTGGCGCACGCTCGAGCGATGACTCACGCTCGTGTCGGGCAGCAGCCCGCGATCGCCGCCCGGCATCGTGATCGGCTGGTTGAGCTGCAGCGGCCTCGGCAGCGAATCCGCGATGCCTTCGTCGCGAATGGACGTCGTGAGGGTGATCGGTTGCGTGAGCGAAATCCCGAGCAGCTGGCGCAGCCGCAGGAACGCGATTTCGCGATTGCTCTTCGCCTGGATCACCACGGGACGCTGGTTGTCGCGTGCGACCCGCGCGCGAAGGAGGTCGAACTCCGCGGCCGCGCCCACCTGCCGCGACACGGTCGTCTGCTGCAGCGTGCGCTCCGCCTGCACGAGCGTGCTGTCCTCGATCTCGACGAGCTTGTCGCTCGCGACGGCGTTGAAGTAGGCCTGTGCGACATCGAGAGAGACCTGCGCGCGCGCGGCATCGAGCCCGATGTCCGCGGACGTGCGGGCCGCCGCCGCGCCCTGTACGGCCGACGTGACACGTCCCGCAGTGAAGAGGTTCTGCGACAGCGTCACGCCCAGGATCATCGTGTTCGGTGCGGCAAAGATCTTCTCGAGCGACTGCAGACTGCTCGATATGCCGCTGCCCGAGCTGCCGCCAGATCCGCTCTTCGACGTGGTATCGGCCGGTGCGGAACCCGCGATGGCGGCGAACTGGCTCTGAAGGAGGCGCTGGTACGCCAGTGACCCGTTGACCTGCGGAAGGTATTGCGACCGCGCCTGGTATTGCCCGCCCCGCGCGCGCAACACGCTGGCCTCGGCGGTCTTCACTGTGTGGCTGATGAGGCCGCCGAGCCGGAGCGCCTCGTCGAGCGAGAGCGCGGTCGCCGGTGCGCTGGTCTGCTGCGCAGAGGGGGCTGCCTGCTGGGCGCGCAGCGGCGCGGCCGCGCCCGCGAGCGCCAGGATCGTGCCGGCCATCAGCGCGCGACGGCGCCCATTGCCGCGTCCTTTTTGGAACGCGGAATCGAAGCCGAGCGACTTGAGGCAGAGGCGGGCGTAGATGCCCGGCGCGGCGGACGACGGCTGCGGAAAGGCGTGCGGCATCATGTCGCGCGCGATGGCGTCGTGGAACACCGTGCTGATCAGCATCGACGCGGCAGCCGGCACATCGGCCGCGCTGCTCGTGAAGCCGGCGCCGTTGAGCCGCTTCAGGTATTCACGCAGCGACGCATACGTCGCGCTCGCGCCATGCGTGATGCACTTCGGCATCTCGGGGTTCTCCTCGAACTCGCTCATCGCCTTGCGGATGATCGAGCGCATGTTGCTGATGGCGCGTCGCTTGTGCGTGCACCACGCGGTGAGTTCGGCGAGCGGATCTGTTGGAACGGTGGGCAGTTCCGCGCGGACGGGCTCGACGCCGTGCACGCGGAGCGCCTCGAGGAGCAGCGCCGTCTTGCTTCCGAACAGGCGGAAGAGCGTCACTTCGTTGACGTCGGCCTCCTGCGCGATGCGGCGGGTGGTGGTGCCACGGAAGCCGTGCTCGCCGTACAGCCGGGCGGCGGCGTCGAGGATCTGGTCGCGGGTGGGTGCGGTCATGGGTCGTTGGGTGATTTCAGTGCGGCCGTGGGCCGCGGATGCAAGTGGTCACTTGCATACAAAGCAAGCGGGTACTTGCACAGAACGCAACGGGGGCGCGGCCAGTTTCAGCCGACGTGCTTTTCGCCCGCGGTCGGGGGCGCAACACCTCGGTATTCCATACATTAGGTTGGGCTGCGTGCACTCCGTGTCGTTGCCAGGCACGACGGGCCGATGCGCCCGTTGATCGCAGGATCGCCGACCCGGACAAGCGCCCGATTCGCGGGCGTATGGCGGGTCGACGGGTTTGTTGCCATCCCCCGCCACACCCGTGAGGTACATCGATGCACAAACAAACAAGCGACCGACGAGACACGTCTCGGCCTTCCCTGATCCCCGGCGTCCTGGCGCTGGTCGTTGCCCTGGTCATCGGCCTGATCGTGCCGGCCCCGGCTGCCGCACAGCTCCAGCTCCTGAACGGAAACTTCGAGAACAACCCGCTGCCTGGCTCCCCGATCGTGACCGCGCTCAACTATGTCGATCCGGGAAGCCCCACGGGGCCACTGCACAACACGTGGAAAGTCACGCACGGTGACATCAACGTCGGCACGGGCCCGGCAGCAACCACGTGCCAGGCGGGACCCGCTTCGCACTGCGTGGACCTCAACGGGAACGGTCCCGGCCGCATCGAGCAGTTCCTCGGTCGCGCGCTTGCCGATCAGACATGCACGGTGACCTTCTGGATGTCGCGCCATGCGCAATTGGCGAGCGGATCGGCCACCCTGCGAACGTTCGTCAACAACGCGCCCACCTCACCGGGAACCTTCGTTCATAACCTCCCCGGCGTGACCACGACGAATGGACAGTGGGAGCAGAAGAGCTTCACGTTCAGCGTCGCCGCCGGCTCGTCGGACACGCTCGCGCTCGAATCGGCCGTGTCGGGCGCCGCGGGCCCACAGGTCGACAACGTGGCGATGAAGTGCGTCGACGTCGTCCACCAGGACACGACCGTCGTGACGACGGATCCCTGCTGCCCGCCGTGGAACGCGACGGACCTGGCCAATCAGATGGTCTATGTGGGCACGGGCGGGATCGGCAGCAACTACACGCTGCACTGGACGCCCTCGGCCACGCAGAACGCGCAGCTCACCGCGTACATCGCCTATCTCCACACGTTGAATTCGGCATTCAACACGATCAGCATCGATTTCAAGCTGCTCGATGCCGGAAACGGGGCTCTACCCTCGACTACAACGACGTCGGTGAGCGGAACGTCGACCCCATCGTGGAACGGAAGCGGCCCGATGCCGGTGCCGAGTTTCTTCAACGCAGGCGCGATGCACACGAACGAGTGGTACACG
The DNA here is from genome assembly GCA_003171215.1 of Gemmatimonadota bacterium. Lineage (GTDB taxonomy): Bacteria > Gemmatimonadota > Gemmatimonadetes > Gemmatimonadales > Gemmatimonadaceae > Fen-1231. Next base: position 9,996 of record PMYN01000024.1, read on the forward strand.
ATCCAGACGCGCATCTATCTCAACGGTGGTCTTCACTACTTCTCGGACAAGTGCACGAACGTCGAGATCTCCGTGCGCATCCAGGTGCAGGGCATGGCCCCGAACACGCCGGGCGGAGGCGTGCTGCAGATACGCATGGCGAACGGACAAATCATCGAAAGGAAGTTGCAGCGGTAGTCAGTGTTCGGCACCGCCGCCGCGCCACATGCGCTCTAGCGCGAGCGGCGGTACCGGACGGTCCACGTCAGTTGGGCCGTCCGGGCACCGCGCACCGTGACCCGTCGCCAGTGGTCGAGACGTTCTCCCAGCACCGCCTCCGCGCCCACGGCCTCGACGGACTCCGCCGTCCACGCGTCCGGCTCCGTCACATACAACTCGTAGTCGTCACCGGTCACGACCCGGCTGATGCCCGAGAGCGAGTCCCCGTTCCAGCTCACGCGCTCGAGGTCCACACCGCCGCAGCTGACATGGCGGTTGGTGGCGAGTAACTGCGGGTGCGGCTGCTGCTCACGCAGGCACACCACTTGGACCTGTAAGTCGGGATCGATCGCTCCGAAGACGAACGTGTCTTTGGATACGCCAAGGAAGCGCTTCTGCCAGAAATCGAACGCCACGTAATCCCTGCCGGCTGACAGACCGAGGTCGGCCACACGGATGGTGTCAGGCGCGCCCGCCGTGCGGGCGAGCACCGTCCATCGCTCGAATGGCCGCGCGACGTCGAGCTGGTAGAGCGTCTGCTGCAACCGCTGATCGGCCTCGAACGGACGCGGTCCCGATCCGCTGACTTCATGTTCGACCATGAAGAGCCGGCTCGAACGAGTCGGATCGATGTCATAGACCTGTCCCGGCATGGTGAAGAGGACCGGCGCCGTGCGGCGCGCGGCCTCCACCCGATCGCTCCGATACACCTCGGGCCGGTCCGTCAGCATCAGCAGCGAGCCGGTCAGCGACGTGATCGTCGCCGACCGATAGCCGTCCGCGCGCGAGATCTCGATGTGGTCCGGATCGTTCCGCCAGACCACATTGTTGAACGAGTTGAACTGCGCAAAGCCCCCGTAGCCGAAGCCGTCGTTCCCCAGTCGCGTCGCGTCGATGATCCCGACGAGCTCCGGCCGCGGCCCCCACGACGCCAGAAGAAACGCGTCCCGCCCGATCACGTCGCGAATCTGCTGGACGAACGAGCGATAGACGCGCACCCGGTCGATGCCGCGCGCTTCATAGAACCCGGCGTAACTGTTGTATCCCTCGTAACGCAGATGGCGCAGCGCGTCGACCTTGAAGTACCGCCATCCCTGCGCCTTGAGCTCACGGTACACCGGGAGCACGAGATCGCGCATCGTCGCGGGGTTCGCGCCGTCCATCACGAAGCCGATCCAGTTGCCCTGCGCGGGCTTTCCATCGGGCGTTCGCACGAAATATCTCGGATGCGCGAATGCCCACGCGGAATCGGCGAACGAAGTGTTCGTCCAGAGTCCGGGCTTCAGTCCATGCGACGCNNTCCGGCACGCCGATCGGGAGGCGCTGAAAGCCGTCGTCGATCTGAAGGTACTCGTATCCGAACGGCGCCAATCGCTCGGCGATCGCGTCGACCGCCGAGTGGACGTCCGCTTCGGTGATCCTGTCGCGGTATGCGAACCACGATGTCCATCCCGCCGTCGATCGATTCCACGGCGCATACCTCCACGGCTCGTAGTACACGAGGCCGCGGTGCTTCTGGTAGTATCGCGGACGGAATCGCAGCGTGACCTCACCGCCGGTCGCCTCGACGGCGAACGCCGCGGAGTCACCACCGGCCACCGGTGTCACCTGCGCGGTCGACGGAAAGTCGAGGCTCAGCAGCCAGTCGCCGCTGCGCGCGTAGACGCCCCGGTTGAGCCGGTTGTAGCTGGGACCGACGCTGTGCCGCACGATCGGCACGCCGTTCTCTCGCGGGTCGGCGTCGACCGCGAAGGCGTCGTTGGTTCCATGGATCGTCCCGCGCAGGGTCACCCGGCCGTCGCCCGCGGTCCAACTGATGACTTGTGTGATCTTCCCGCCCGACGAGTCCACCAGAGTGCGCAATCGTGGCGCCACCCCGGTCGACGACAACTGGGCGTCGAGTATGGTGATCCCCTGATACCGCAGTTGCACGCCGGCGCCGCGTACCACCACGGTCGCCGGCGCGTTGGGCGGCGCCGGAGGCAGGCGTGTCGCGGGCGGAGTCTGCGCATGCACGCCGATGGCGCACAGCGTGAGCGATACAGCGGCGAATCGCATCGTGGGGTTGCTCCGACTTCGGGGACGCCCGGGCTTTGCGTTTGACTGGAGCCGCGCTCTCGCCACGGCCCGGCGGCGCGCCGACGCGCTACCAGTTCAGCCAGTACGACATCTTCACGAGCACAGTGCTCGCCGGATGCAGCCGCAGCAAGTCCCGAACATCACCGCCGAAGTCCGTATTCCCCTCCGCGGGCGTCGAACCCTGCCTCCCTTCGTTCCACACGACGAACAGCACCGAGCCGGGCTGGTACTCCCAGCGGAACACGAGATTCGACTGAAACTCCTTGAAGTTGAAGCCGCCGGGATGGTTCGTGACCGACGTGTCGCCGTACACGGCGTACCGGTCGTCGTAGTTCGATGCGCGCGGGGTGGCCGAGAGCTGCCGCACGTTGGTGAACGTCCCCTTGGAAATGAACGGCTGAACGTACCCCTGAATCGATATGGCCGGCGTGAAGGTGTAGTTGAGGCGCACCGTCGCCGACGTCGTGTGCTGGTCGAGATGCGCGAACGTGTAGTGCGTGACGTCAGTCGCGTCGGTGAAGTTCGAGTACCACTGGTTGTCGGCCACGTTGTGCGTCCAGTTGAGCGAGAACGCCGAACTGAAGCGGCCGTTGAGCTTGACGTCGATCTCGGGCTGCAGGTTGTTGGATGAACTGCGCCCGCCGCTGCCGCGAAAGAAGTTGGCCCACAGCATCGGCACGACGGCCCTGCGGTCGTCGCCGTTGATGCCGAACCATGGCGCGAAGTACGGATCCTGCCGGAACGCGGGTCCGCCACGCGCGCTGCGGTCATCGTACGTCGTGCCGATCTGCCCGATCGTGCCGCCTGCGTGCAGCGACCAGTTGTTCCTGAGTGTGATGTGCACGTTCGAGTTGTACGCCGCCTCGAGCGGCAATCCGCCGGTCGTCCAGTACTGCCACCAGTTGTTGTTCCACTGCAACCGGTTGTAGAACTTGGTTTCGCGGCGGTCGAACCATCCCGCCCACGTGTTCCATGACTGCTGGTCGGCGCGCCGCAGGTACCCGAGGTCGTTGATCTCGAATCCGGCCGACCGGCGCTGATACGCGGTCTCGAACATCAGGTGCTCGCCGCCGACCTTGTCGAACTTGAACTCCTCCGCGTTGCCGGTGAGCAGCGTGCGGTTGGAGTCGACCGAGAGTCCTGCATCCGGTCGCTGGTAGAAGTGCACGGCGTCGGTCTGCAGGCCGAGGATCGCCGCGCGGCTCCCTTCCACGCGGCTCTGGTCCAGCGAACCCGAGATCTCGTATTGCTTGTTGAGGAAGCGGTGCCGGAAGTCGAGCGCTCCGACGTACGCATCCTGCGCGAGATACGGCGCCGACCAGCTGTCGAGGCTCCTGTTCACCGCCGTGAGCATCCCGCCGACGCTGCTGTTGCCGTCGCGCAGGTCCTGCCGGACGCGAACGACCGCGTAGTTCGTCGCCGGCTCGTACGTCGTGTCACGGCTGCCGACGGTTCGCTGCGTGGTGGCATCGAGCACGCCGATGACGAGCCCGCCTGGAAAACGTCCCAGCAGCTTCGCCGCGCCGAGAATCGAGGTCGGCTGCAGCGGCACCGTATCGCCGAAGGTCGATGCGAGCTGCGGCGTCCGGCCGATGCGCCGGCTGTAGTAGAGCCCCTCGTTGTTGCAGTTGACGTTGTTGCAGTTCACGTCGAAGCGAAAAAGACCGCGTCCGGCGACGAAGAACGGCCGCCGTTCATCGAAGAATGATTCGTACGCGCTGAGGTTGAGCACGGCAGGGTCGGCCTCCACCTGCCCGAAGTCGGGGTTCACCGTCGCCTGCAGTGTCATGTTGGGGCCGAGGCGATACTGGATGTCGCCGCCGACCGCCACATCAGAAGACGACGCGAAGCTGTTGTTGACGATTTTCGCGGAGTTCTTCCCGACGATGTACGGCATGGCCTCGAACGGTCGTGGCGCCTGGAGGTCCACCAGGCCGCCCAGCTCGCCGAACTGCGACACCATGCCGGCCTGCGATTGCCGGAACAATGGCCAGCTCACTCGCTCGGAGTATCGGTAGATGTCGCGATCGATCGTGAAGCCGAAGATATGGTCCTTCGCCGTGCCGTATCGCAGTTGCGAGAGCGGGATCCTGTATTCCGCGGTCCAGCCGAGGGAATCGATTCGGGTCGCGACATCCCACACCCCATCCCACGCCATGTCTTCGTTGCCGTCGTCGTAGATGGCCTGGTCGATCTTCACTCCGGCGGCGTTGACGCCGAACTCGTAGCCGGTGCGCCGGTCGTGAAACGAATCGACGAACAGCCAGATCATGTCGGACGGCGTCTGCGTGTCACGCCGCTCGAGGATGCGGATGATGCTGTCCGGGTGCGGATCGAACGCGCGCACGAAGACGTAGAGGTTGCCGGCATCGTAGGCGACTTTGGCCTCCGTGCGGAAACGCGGCTCCTTCCCTTCAGTCGGCTGCCACTGCTTGAAATCGGAGATCACTTTCGCCTTCTGCCATACGGCGTCGTCGTCGACGCCGTCGATCACCGGCGCCTTGTCGGCGTGCGTCGCAACGGCGCGGCCGGATGGCGGGAGTCTCGCCGGGCGGGCCGAATCGGCGCTCGGGCGGATCTGCTGCGGGGACTGCAACGTCAGGGCCAAACCCAGAATAGCGAGAACACCGGACATTCGACTTTCCGTTGGGGGGCGGAGAGCGGCTGAGGAGGACTAAAATGTTAGAGTCACTACGGGCGCAGATGGTTTGCAGGTTTCGCGCCCGGCTCTCAGTCGCGGTGTATCGTCACGCGTACTGACCGGTGAATCCCAGCCGCGCCCACTCGCGGCGCTACTCTGCCTCGAACGCGATGTCCTGCGCGCCCTCCCACAGCACCCGCTCTCCGAGGGTGCCGAGCTGCTCGGCACCCTCGACGATCGTGATGAAGTGGTTCCCGGCCAGCTGGCCGAACTTGCTTGCGAAGCGGCAGCTCCCGTACGGAAAGAGAATTTCCGTTTCGCTGACGCCGCCTGGATACAGCAGAAGCTGCCCCGGTGCCGGATCGCTCGTGCTGTTCTCCGCCGATACGCCGAAGTTCAGTTCACCCAGCGGCATCCATGCGGCTTCCCCGCTCCACCGCGCCTGGATGAGCTTGCCCCGGAACGGCAGGCGCGCGAGAAATGCCGAGCACGTCGCGGGGGCGCGCTCGCGCTCGAGCCGGCCCACGAAATGCAGTGAGCCGACGACGATCCTGATCTTCATCGAGAAAGAGTGCATCGAACCGACTCCATGCTCCAGTCCGCCAAGGACACTGAAGGTTGGCCAATCGTGGGCACGTAACCCACATTCCCTTCCGCAGTCCAGTCCATGCCAGCGGAGGAAAGTATGAAACGCGCCGTCGCACTGCTGTTCGTCTTCGCCGTCTCTGCCTCGTCTCAGTCTCAGCCGAAACGGGCGTTCGCGCTTTCGGATTGGTACCGCGTCACCACCCTTCGGCAGCCCGCGATGTCACCCGACGGCCGGCAGGTCGCGTTTACCGTCGTCACGGTGCGCGAGTCCGAGAACCGGCGCCACTCCGAGATCTGGATCGTATCGACGGACGGCGGCACGCCGCACCGCTTCAGCTCACCGGGAGTCGAGAGCACCAATCCCCGCTGGTCGCCGGACGGCAAGCTGCTGATCTTCAATTCCAGTCGCACCGGCAGTGCGAGCGGCCTCTGGGTGGCACGAATGGACGAACCCTCCGGCGACGCTCAGCCATTCGATCAAAAGAGTTTTCGAACCGGCTCGATGCCTGCGGACCGCGGCTTCATGGTGTACGGCACCGCACCCGACCGTGCGGCGCCACCCGCCGCATTCGATCCCTACGCTGCGATGGGTCCCGCGCGACCGCCGTTCGGATCCATCACGCACCCGGTCGATCCAAAGCGTTTCGACGGCAAGCAGATCGTGGAGTTCCCCTTCCGCCAGAACGACATCGGGTACAACGCTCCGCGCGTCGGTCCGCCGACGATCGTCCCCACCCAGCTCTACTCGCAGGCCCTCGACGGATCGAACAGGCGCCAGCTCACCTCGACCGCGTACGGTCACAACAACGAGGCCGTCTCGCCCGACGGCAAATGGATCGCCTTCACCGCTGACGCCCAGCTGCGCAGCGACTCGGCCGTCGCTGCGTACAACGATTCGCTCGCGCTCCTGGTGTACGACCGGCAGCGCGACGAGGCACCGCGAAACGATGTGGACATTTTTGTGGTGCCCACGGCGCCGTGTGATGCCCCGCAGGGCTGCGAACCGCGCCGGCTGGGGCGAATCCCCGGAAACGAGTTCGCGCTGCAATGGTCGCCGGATTCACGGCGCATCTCCTATCTCACCCGCGCCAGCCGGTATTCCTCGGTCCGGCTTCACATCGTCGATTTGGCAGGCGGTGCCCCAGACAATTTGACGGGCGATTGGAAGTATGAGCCGGTCTCCTACTTCTGGCGCCCCGACGAAACGATCGTCTTCACCGCCGAGATTGGAGGCCGAACCGGCGTATTCTCGCTCGTGCCGGCGACGAAGAAGATTACGGAGATCGTCGGCGGACGTCGCCGCCTCTCGGAATTTTCCTCCGATGAGCACCACGCGAAACTCGCATACGTTTCCTCGGGCCCGACGAATCCCACGGAACTCTACGTCGTGGACGCCGATGGAAAGAACGAACGCCAGCTCACGCACTTCAACGACGCATTGAACGCCGAGGTTGGCTGGGCCGAGTCGGAGAAGTTCACCTATCCTTCGGTGGGCGGCCGCGAGATCGAAGGGTGGCTCATGAAGCCGTTCGGCTACCAGCCCGGGAAGAAATACCCGCTCGTTCTGTACATCCACGGCGGACCGCACTCGCAGTATCTCGAAACGTGGTTCGACGAATTCCAGAATCTCACCGCTGCGGGCTTCATGGTGCTCTACACGAACCCGCGCGGCTCGGGCGGATACGGCGCAGAGTTCACGTATTCAATTCGAGGCCGCTGGGGCGACGAGGACTACCAGGACCTCATGAAAGCGGTGGACCTGGTGGCGAAGCGCCCCGACGTCGACTCCACGCGCATGGGAGTCACCGGCGGTTCGTACGGCGGCTTCATGACCGGCTGGGTCACCTCTCACACGCGCCGTTTCCGCGCGGCCGAGGCCGATCGGGCGAACATGGACTGGGTGAGCTGGTACGGCGGCTCGGACGCCGCGCAGGGGCTCACCGAATCCGAGCTCCTCGGCAAGCCGTGGGAGAACTGGAAGATGTACGACGAGACGTCGCCGATCCGCCACGTCGACAAGGTGCGCACACCGACTCTCATCGTGAGTTCGGACGAGGACTATCGCGTCACCATCGGACAGGGCGACGAATGGTTCGTCGCGCTCAAGAAGCAGGGAGTGCCCGTGGAGTTCGTGCGCTATCCGCGTTCGTCGCACGAGCTCTCACGCTCGGGCGAGCCGTGGCTGCTCGTCGATCGCCTCGGGCGGCTTCGCGAATGGTTCACCCATTGGCTCAACCCATGAAACCATCCAATCTCCGTCTTCTCGCCGTAACGCTGGTCCCCTCACTTTTCGTCTCCTCACTCCTCACTGCGCAGGGCTCCCCGCGTTCTTTTCGCATCGAGGAGACGACCATCTCCGCGGTGCACGCCGCGTTCAAGGCGAAGACGCTCACCTGCCACGCGCTCGTCGGGAAGTACCTCGCGCGAATCGCCGCGTACGACAAGCAGGGGCCGGCCATCAACGCGCTCGTCACGTTGAACCCGAACGCGCTCGCGATCGCCGACTCGCTCGACAGGCGGTTCGCGAAAGAAGGACTCACCGGCCCGCTGCACTGCGTGCCGATGATCGTGAAGGACAACTTCGAAACGAAGGACCTGCAAACCACCGCCGGATCGCTCGCGCTCAAGGGATGGATTCCCAGGCAGGACGCGACGATGGTCGCGCGCATTCGCGAGGCCGGCGCGATCGTGCTCGCCAAATCGAACATGGCGGAGTGGGCCTTCTCGCCGTACGAGACGGTGAACTCGATCCTGCCCGGCTACACCAAGAATCCGTACGCGCTCGATCGCGTCACCGCCGGCTCGAGTGGCGGCACCGCCGCCGCCGTCGCCGCGAACGAAGGCGAGTCGGGGCTCGGATCCGACACCGGCAACTCGATTCGCGGCCCGTCGGCGCACAACGATCTGGTCGGCATTCGCTCGACCATGGGGCTCACATCGCGCGCCGGTGTGGTGCCGCTGGCCAACAGCGCCGACATCGCAGGTCCGATGGCGCGGACCGTCGCGGATGCGGTCGAGCTCTTCAACGTCGTCGCCGGCGAGGACCCCGATGATCCGGTGACCGCCGCGAGCCGCGGGCATCGGGAGAGCGACTACCGGAAGTTCCTCGTCTCCGGGGGACTCAAGGGTGCGCGCATCGGCGTGCTTCGCCAGGCGTACGAGCACAACGATCGCGACGGCCGCCCCACGCAGGACAGCGAGGTCGTCGCCGTGTTCACGAAGGCCGTGAAGGATCTCGAGAAGGCTGGCGCGGTCATCGTCGACCCTGCGGGCATCGACTCGCTCGGCGCCCTCACGCGCTCGGGCGGTGGCGGCTGCAACTCCTTCAAGTTCGACCTCGAGCGCTATCTGGCCGCGCGCGGACAGAATGCGCCGGTGAAGACGGTCGACGAAGTGCTCCGCAGCGGCAACTTCCATCCGTCCGTTCAGCTTCGGCTGCAGGCGGCGCAGGCCGCTACCCAGCCTCCCGAAGACAGTCCCGGCTGCAAGGCACGCGAAGCGATGCGCGAACGCTTCCGCGTCGCGGTGACCGCGATGATGGATTCGCTGAAGCTCGACGCGCTCGTGTATCCGACGTGGAGCAACCCGCCGCGCCTCATCGGCGATCTGAACACGCCGGCCGGCGACAACAGCCAGCTCTTCTCGCCCACCACGGGCTTTCCGGCGATCTCCGTGCCGATGGGATACACGCGGAACAACACGCTTCCGGCCGGCATGACCTTCTTCGGCCGCGCGTGGAGTGAGGGAAAACTGATCACGCTCGCCTACGGCTACGAGCAGGCGACGAAACATCGGAGGGCCCCGGCCAGTACGAAGGTCAGGTAGACCGTTCAACCGTTCGCGGCAACGCGGTATTCCGGTGGGAGTATCACCCCGGCTCCACGCTCTACTTTGCCTGGACATATTCGCGGAGCGACATCCAGCCCTACGGCGATTTCAACTTCTCGCGCGATGAACAAGGCCTCGTGGCGACGAGCGCAGACAACATCTTCATCGTCAAGGCGTCGTGATGGATCGGCGGCCTCCACCTGTAAGAGCAGAGGGGAGGGGCGAGACCAGCAGGGAGCGGCGAGGGTGAGGGGGAAGTGGGGAGAAACGAGCGGGGAATAGCGAGCGGGGAGACAAACCTCGCTGCTCCCCGCTCGCCTCTCGGTTCTCCCCACTTCCCCCTCACCCTCGCCACTCCCCACTGGTCTCGCTTCTCCCCTCTCCCCGCTCTAGACGGTAGCTTCTCCTCTATGACCCTCCTGCTAGTAACAGTCTTCATCTTCTCCGGCGCCGCCGGGCTCATCTACGAGTCCATCTGGAGCCGGTACCTCGGACTTTTCGTCGGCCACAGCGCCTACGCGCAGGTCATCGTCCTCGTCATCTACCTGGGCGGGATGTCCATCGGCGCGGCGCTCGCCGCGCGCCGGAGTTCCCGCATCCGGGAGCCCCTGGTCGCGTACGCGGTCGTCGAGGGAATCGTCGGCCTGCTGGGACTCGTCTTTCACGACGTCTTCCTCGGCGTGAGCGGCTTCGCGTATTCGACGATTTTTCCCGCACTTGCCGGCGGCCCAGCGCTCGTCATCGTGAAGTGGTCGCTCGCGGGCATCCTGATTCTTCCGCAGGCGGTCCTGCTCGGCGCGACGTTCCCGCTGATGAGCGCGGGACTGATCCGGCGAGTGTCGCGCGACGGCCGCAGCGACACGGGCCGGCTGATCTCGATCCTGTACTTCGCGAACTCGATCGGCGCGGCGGTCGGCGTGCTGGTCGCGGGGTTCTATCTCATCGGCGTGGCCGGGTTGCCGGGAACGCTGCTGACCGCGGCGATCATCAACCTGCTCGTCGGCCTCACCGTGTTCGGCGCCGTGCGGCTCGTGCACGAGAACGATGAACCCGAAGCCGAAGGCGCGCCGCCGCACCAGACGATGGAGACCATTCCGCCTGCGCCGGAACTCCCGATGCTCTGGCGCGTGCTGCTGATCGTCGCCGCGGGCACCGCCCTCTCGAGCTTCGTGTACGAGATCGCGTGGGTGCGCATGCTCTCGCTCGTGCTCGGGAGCGCGACGCATTCGTTCGAGCTGATGCTGTCGGCGTTCATCCTCGGGCTCTCGCTCGGCGCGTTCTGGGTTCGCACGCGCGCCGACACCTTCCGCGATCCCGTGCGCGCGCTCGGCGTCACGCAGTGGGCGATGGGCGCGCTCGCGATCCTCACCCTCTCGGCGTATCTCGCTTCGTTCGACTGGATGGCGTTTCTCATCCAGGGACTCGACCAGAACGCCGAGGGCTACCAGCTCTTCACGATCGCGAAATACGGCATCGCGCTCGCGGTGATGCTTCCCGCGACGTTCTGCGCCGGAATCACCCTGCCGCTCATCACGCGGATGCTGCTGAACGCAGGCAGCGGCGAGCGCGCGGTCGGCGCGGTGTACAGCGTCAACACGCTGGGTTCGATCGTCGGCGCCGGACTCGCCGCGCTCGTGCTGATGCCGCTGCTCGGACTGAAGATCCTGCTCATCTCGGGTGGCGTGATCGACATGGCCCTCGGCGTCTGGCTGTTGTTCATCGCGGGTCGCACCGCCGTCGACACGAAGAGGTTCGCCGTCGGCCTCACGGGCGCCACGGTACTCGTCACGGTGGTCGCGATGCTCAACGTGAACTTCGATCGCGGCATCCTCAGCAGCGGCGTGTTCCGGTACGGCCGTGTGCCCGCCGTCGGGTCGCGCACCGTGGTGTTCTACAAGGACGGGCGCACGGCGACCGTGAGCGTGCGCAAGGCCGAGGACGGCGGGTACTCGCTGGCCACCAACGGCAAGCCCGATGCCTCGCTCGCACCGGTCTGGTTCGAGCCGATCACCGACACCACCACGCCTCGCCGCCTCGAGGGCGACGAGTCCACGCAGATCCTGCTCCCGCTCATCACGCTCGCGCACGTGCCGAATGCGAAGCAGGGTGCGGTGATCGGCAACGGCTCCGGCATGTCGAGCCATTTTCTGCTCGGGAGTCCGGCGCTCGAGAAACTCGTCACCATCGACATCGAGCCCGAGATGATCAACGGCTCGCACGTGTTCTATCCGGTGAACCGTCGCGTGTTCGACGATCCGCGTTCACAGTACGTGCACGACGACGCGAAGAGTTATTTCGCTGCGTCGAACCGGAAGTTCGACCTGATCCTTTCGGAGCCGTCGAATCCGTGGGTGAGCGGCGTGAGCGGGCTGTTCACCGACGAGTTCTACCAGCGCATTCGCACGTACCTCACGCCGAACGGTGTCTTTGGACAGTGGCTGCACCTGTATGAGATCGACGACGCCCTCGTGATGGGCGTGATCAAGGCGCTGCACAAGAACTTCGCGTCGTACGAGATCTTCCTCACCGCCGAGTCCGACATCCTGATCGTCGCGTCGAACAACCCGACGCTGCCGAAGCCGGACTGGCGGGTGTTCCAGCTGCCGGACATCGCGAAGGATCTCGCCCACTTCCGGCCGATGAGCCCCGAGGCGCTGGAGGGCATCCGCCTCCTCTCGCGCGACGAGCTCGCGCCGCTCGCCGGCGACATGCGGGGCGCGAACTCGGATTTCTATCCGACGCTCGACCTGCTCGCGGAGCGCACGCGGTACATGAAGGTCGTCGCGAAGGGATTCTACGAGATGAGCGAGAGCCGTTACGACGTGGCGGCGGCGCTCCTCGCGCGCCGCATCCTGCCGACACCGGAGAGGAACTCCTCGGTCGACATCGCACGCGTGAACGATCTCGCGCTCGGCGCGCGGCTGCGTTCGGGCGAGAAGCCCGACGCGAACGTGTCGGACGACTTCGACAAGGATTTTCGCGAGGCTTCCGAACGAGGGCAGTCACTGCGCGACATGATGGCGGCGAACCATCCGCCGGCCGACTGGCCGATCTTCGTCAAGCTCGCGCTGACCGTCGAGAACGACCGGCACGCGGGCACGATGGGGTGGACGGACGATCCGTGGTATGCGTCGGTGTCGCGTTTCCTGGAGCAGCAGCACGCGCCGGCGGCCGCGCAGTCTGCCGTGCGCTTCATGCACGCGATCGCGTCGTACGACTGGACGCACGCCGTGGCGGAGATCGACCGGCTCCGCAAGGCGCGCGAAGACGGCATCACGTGGATCAACGAGGACTTGCTGCGCGACGGCGCAGTGATCGCGCTGCTTCACACGGGCGATGTCGCGAGAGCCCGCGCCGAGTTCGAGGCGATGAACGGGTTCGTCGGGCGCAAGCCGAACGATCTGAGAGTGCGGCTTCTCGAGGCGCACATTGGCGCGAGGGAAAAAAAGGCGACGAGCGACAAGTGAGGGGCGATCTGGCGAAGCGCGACGCGTGAGAAGCGAGGAGACGTTCTCGTCGCACCTCACACATCGCTTTTCGCCAAGTCGCCCCTCACCTGTCGCTCGTCCCTGTTTGTACCGTCGCCCCTAGCCGCTGTTAGGGTTTCACCGCCCCCTTCGGCGGATGCTTCGCGAAGTCCCCCGCCTCCACCGCCGAAATCTTCGCCGGCTTGATGTACTTCTTCATCGCCGCGTTGAGGTCCGCGACCGTCAGCGCCTGGACCATCTTCTCGAACTCGGCGTCGAACGCCATCGTGCGGCCGGTGATGTATTGCGCGGTGAACTTTGCCACCAGCGCGGCGTCGCTCGCGCGGGTCTGCAGATTCTGCTGGAGCCATCCCGTGCGCGCCTTGTTCAGCTCGTCCTCGGTGAAGCCGTCCTTGAGCGCGCGGTCGAGCTCCTCGCCGAACGCCGTTTCCAGCCTGGCGACATTCTCCGGATTGTAGATCGCGATCTCCTGGAACACGCCGACGCTGTCGAGTGACTGCGCGCCGATTCCCGAAAACACGGCGTAGCTCAGGCCGTCCTTCTGGCGAATGCGCACGGCGAGCCGGCTGCTGAGCGCATCACCCCCGAAGAGATAGTTCGCCATCACCAGCGCGGCGTAGTCCTTGCTGTCGTCGCGCACCTTGATGTTCTGCGCAGCCCAATAGAACGCGTTCGCCTTGTCCGGGGTTTCGACCTTCTCACTGGCCTGAGGCGCGTCGAAGTACTTGCGCACGAGCCGCGCGAACGGCTTCGGGCTCTTCCACGGGCCGAAGAGCTCCTTCGCGAGCGCGCTGATGGTGTCCTTCGAGAAATCGCCGACCACGGCGATGTCGCCATAACTCGCGCCGACGAAATCGGTGTAGAACTTTCTCACGTCTTCCACCGGCACCGCCTTCGTGTCCGCAATCGACTCCTCCACCGACGGCGCGTAGAGCGGGTGGCCCTTCGGATAGGGGGAGATCTTCTTCTGGATCACGTGCATCGCGATCGCCTGCGGGTCGGACTTTTGCTGCTCGAGGCCGGAGAGTTCCTCCTGCTTGAGGAGGTCGAACTCCTTCGCGTCGAACGCAGGTTCCCTGAACAGCTGCGCCACCAGCCGGAGCGTCGGCGCGAGGTTCTCGCGCGTGGTCTGGATCTGCGCGACCGTGTTGTTGCCCGCGCCCGCGAACGACACGCGTGCCTTCAGCTTGTCGAACGCATCCTTGATCTGCTGGCGCGTCATCGTCTTCGAGCCGCGGTCGAACATGCTCGACATCATCGTCGCCGGCGTGTTCCTGTTGAAGAGCGACTTCTCGTCGGCGAAACGCAGCGTCACGCTCGCGTTCACCGTATTGCCGCGCGTCGTCTTCGGCAGCAGCGCCAGCTTCATGCCGTTCGGGAGCGACGAGCGGATCGTGCGAGCGTCGATGTTCGACGGCGACGGATCGAACGCCTCGCCGACCGCCAGCACCGCGCTCCCCTTGTAGTCCTTCGTCATCGCGACGATGTCGGCATCGGTCACGCGCGGAATCTCGGCGCGGTCGGGCTTGTCCGTGGGATAGAACAGGCCGACCGTCCGGTTCTCCGGCTTGAGGTACGCGGCCGCGACGCGCTGCACGTCGGCCGGCGTGACCTTCCGGATCCGCTCGCGATGCACGTAGATCAGGCGCCAGTCGCCGGCCGCCGCCCACTCGCTGAGCGTCAGGCCGACGTTCGCCGAATTGTTGAGCAGCAGATCCGTTTCCTTCAGCAGCGACGCCTTCGCGCGTTCGACTTCCTCGGCCGACGGCGCGGTCTTGCCCACCGCTTCCATCGCCTGGATCAGGATCGCCCTCGCGTCCGCGAGCGACTGTTCCTTCCGCATGGTCGCGCTGCCGACGAGGAAGCTCGGCTCCTTCAGTTGGATGTTGAATGCCTGCGCTTCCGACGCCTTCTTGGTCTCCACGAGCGCCTTGTAAAGGCGGCCGCCGGGCGCGTTGCCGAGCACTTCGGTGAGGACGTCGACCGCTGCGAAATCGGGATGCGAACCGGCGGGCACGTGGTAGAGCGCCATCGCGACCTGCACGTCGCCGGTGCGGCGCAGTGACACCTCGCGCTCGCCGTCCTGCGTCGGCTCCTCGGTGTACGTCGGGTAGAGCATGTTGCCCCGGTCGAGCGAGCGCACGGGCTTCGGGATCGAGCCGAACTTGTCCGCGATCTCCTTGAGGACCTTCGCCTCGTCTACCTTGCCGGCCACGACGAGCACCGCGTTGTCGGGCTGGTAGTACTTGTGATAGAACGCCTGCAGCCGCTCGATCGGCACGTTCTCGATGTCGCTGCGCGCACCGATGGTGCTCTTGCCGTAGTTGTGCCAGAGGTACGCCGTGCTCAGGGTGCGCTCGAACAGGATGTTGAACGGCGCGTTCTCACCCATTTCGTATTCGTTGCGCACGACCGTCATTTCGCTTTCGAGATCCTTCTTCGCGATGTTGCTGTGGAGCATGCGGTCCGCTTCGAGCTCCAGCGCCCAGGTGACGTTCGAGTCCGTCGCGGGCAGCGTCTCGAAATAATTCGTGCGGTCGAAGAATGTGGTCGCGTTGTCGCGCGCGCCGTGCGCCGTGAGTTCGGCGGGGATGTCCGGGTGCTTCGGCGTCCCCTTGAAGTTCAGGTGCTCGAGCAGGTGCGCCATTCCCGTCTCGCCGTATCCCTCGTGCCGCGAGCCAACGAGGTACGTGATGTTGACCGTCGCCGTCGGCTTGCTCGCGTCCGGGAAGATCAGCACACGGAGTCCGTTGGACAGGTCGAACTCGGTGATCCCCTCGACCGTCGCGCCCTTGGTGACTCCCTGCGGGAGCTGCGCCGCGAGCGGACCAGCGGCGAAAGCGAGCAGCACAGCCAATCGGCGGCCGATTCGGGCTACGGCGAAGCTATTCATGAATCCTCTCTATGGAAGAAGCGCGGTGTCACCGTCAAAGCTGGGACTTGGCGGGGTTGTGCTCAAGGCTGGGCAAGTGCTTACGGATGGCCTTCCCATTCGCAACGAGCCGAACCGCAACTACAGCACTTGGACCGTTGCGGCGTTATTAATGATTGACCCTCTTACGAGCCTTCATATGCGCCGTACCCTCGCACTGTTCCTCGTCATCGCCGCCCCGTTGGGGGCGCAGATGGCGTACAAGCAGCCCCCGGCCGCCATCGCCAAGATCCTCGATACGCCGCCGACGCCCGCGGCCTCGTTCAGCCCCGATCGGTCGAAAATGCTCATGACCGAGCGAAACGGGCTGCCGCCGATCAGCGACGTCGGCGCGCCGTACCTCCGGCTCGCGGGAACGCGCGTGAATCCCCGCACCAACGGATCGTGGCGCGAGGCCTTCGCGCGCGGCTTGATCGTGCGCCCGATCGGCGGGTCGACGGAAACGCGCATCCAGACGCCGCCGGGTGCGAAGATCTCGCACGTCATGTGGTCCGACGATTCGAAGAAGATCGTGTTCTCGATCACCGGCGGCGACGGCATCAAGCTCTGGGTGGCCGATGCCGCGACCGGCGCCGCGCACAAGCTCACCGACGTCGCGCTGAACGGGATCGCGAATCCCTGCTCGTGGATGGACGCGACCGATCTCATCTGCCAGACGATTCCCGCCGGCCGGGGCGCCGCGCCTTCGGCGCCCGAGATTCCCGAAGGGCCGATCGTGCAGGAAGCCGACGGCCACAAGAATCCGGCGCCGACGTTCGAGGACCTCCTTTCCAGTCCGCAGGACGAGAAACTCTTCGACTACTATTTCTCGTCGCAGCTCGCGATCATCTCGCTCGAGGGCACCGTCACGAAGCTCGGCGCGAACGGAATTCACTTGCGCAGCTCACCGTCCCCCGATGGCAAGTACGTGCTCGTCTCGACCGTGCATCGCCCGTACTCGTACCAGGTTCCCGAGGCGCGCTTCCCGGCGCTCACCGAAGTGTGGGACCGCACGGGCAAGGTGGTGCGCAAGGTTCAGGACACGCCGCTCCAGGAGTCCGCGCCCCGCGGGCAGGATGCGGTCGAGACCGGCCCGCGTGCCGTGAGCTGGCGCGCCGATGCGCCGGCGTCGCTCGTGTGGGTCGAGGCGCTCGACGGCGGCGACATCGCCGCGCAGGTGCCGAAGCACGACCACCTCCTCTCGCTCTCCGCCCCGTTCGCCGGCTCACCAACCGAACTCATCGCGGTCGACTCGCGCATCGGCGGCGGGCGTGGCGGCTCGGTCACCTGGGCCCGATCCGACCTCGCGATCGTGAGCGAAGCGTCGCGCAAGAGTCGCAAGGGTCGCACCTGGGCCATCGATCCGTCGAATCCTTCGCAGGCGCCGCGACTCATGTGGGAGCACAGCACCGACGATCGCTACGGTGATCCCGGCCGCTTCGAAGTCACCCGCGGGCCGTTCGGCGACAACGTGCTGCTCACGTCGAAGGACGGAAAATTCGCGTACCTCACGGGCGCGGGCTCGTCGCCCGAGGGTGACCGTCCGTTCCTGAACAAGTACGAACTCGCCACCGGCAAGTCGACGCAGCTCTTCCGCTCGGAAGCGCCGTACTACGAGAACGTCACGACGATGCTCGATGCCGAGGGCAACCGCATCGTGACGATTCGCGAGTCGGTCAACGAAGTCCCCAATTATTTCGTTCGCGACATCGCGGCCAACAAGCTGACGCAACTCACGCACGCCAAGGATCCCGCGCCGGAGTTCGCCGGCGTGACGCACGAGTTCGTGCACTACAAGCGCGCAGACGGCGTGGATCTCACGGCGACCGTCTATCTCCCGGCCGGTTACGACAAGGCGAAGGACGGCCCGCTGCCGTTCTTCCTCTGGGCGTATCCCGCCGAGTTCGAGTCGGTCGCGGCCGCGTCGCAGGTGAGCGGGTCGCCGTACCGGTTCACGCGGCCGTCGGGCGCGTCGCGCCTGATGATGCTGACGCAGGGCTACGGCGTGATGGACAATCCGACGATCCCGATCATCGCGCAGAACGGCGGCAAGCCCAACGATACGTACGTCCAGCAGCTCGTGGCCGGCGCCAAGGCGGCGATCGACAAGATCGTGGAGATGGGCGTGGCCGATCGCGACCGCATCGCCGTGGGCGGCCACTCATACGGCGCGTTCATGACGGCGAACCTGCTCGCACACACGAACTTCTTCAGGGCAGGAATCGCCGAGAGCGGCGCGTACAACAGGACGCTGACGCCGTTCGGATTCCAGAACGAAGAGCGCACGTACTGGGAGGCGACGGAGATGTACACCAAGATGTCGCCCTTCACGTATGCCGACAGCATCAAGACGCCGATCCTGCTCATTCATGGAATGGCGGACGACAACACCGGCACCTTCCCGATCAACAGCGAGCGGCTGTTCGCGGCGCTCAAGGGAACCGGCGGCACGGCGAAGTACGTGCAGCTGCCGGCCGAGCCGCACGGGTATCGTGCGCGCGAGTCGATCGGGCATGTGCTGGCCGAGGAAGTCGCGTGGCTCGACAAGTACGTGAAGCCGAAGGTGAAGGTGAAGGCGGACTGAGCCGGCGCTCTTGAAGCGACACTCGTTCGATGTAGGCCGTCTGCAACGGCGCCCGGCGCTGCGCGGATTCATCTGCGCGGTCGCGCTGTTGCAATTGCTGCAGGCGTGCGCGGGCCGCACGAGGCCGGCCGCTTCTCCTGCCGACGACGCGCTTCTCCAGCGGATCCTCGTCGCCGAAGACGCGCGGGGCACCGGCCCCGAGGGAACCAAGCCGCTGCTCGAAGGTCTCGCGAGCAAGGACAGCACGCTGCGGTACGCGGCTGCCCGCGCGTTCGGCCGGCTCGGGTGGGCGCCCGTCACCTCCACCGCGAATCGCCCGTTCGAGCGCAGGGTGCCCGAGGAGTGCGCGCGCATCGCGCCGCGCGTGCATGCGGACAATCCGCGCAACATGCTCGGCGCAATCGATTCGCTCGCCCTGTGCACCCCGGACGCCTCCGATGACGGCATCGCGCGCATCGGCACGCTGCGCGCGATTGCCGCGACCCTCGATCCCCGCGACGTCCCGCGCAAGCGCAACCGGGTCTCGTGGCACGCCGCCGCGCACGCGCTCGTCGCGCTCGCGCACGCCCCGGCTGGCGCGCGTGCCGCCGCGGATCTCCTGCCACGGTTCGTCGCGCATCCCAGCCCGTACGTTCGCGAATACGCCGCGCGCGCCGCGGCCCAGCTCAAGCTCGGCGCCGTGCTGCTGCACCTCGCCGCAGACGCCGACGACAACGTTCGCGCCACCGCGATCGCCGGGCTGTCGCAAGTTGGAAGACACGCGTACGACAGCGTATACGTCGCGGCGCTCGCCGCAAGCGGATACCAGGTGATCCTCGCCGGCGCGACGGCGCTTGCCGGCACGTCGAATCCGACAGCCGTTCCCTCGCTGCTCAACTCTCTCGACCGCCTCTCCGCCGAACGCCGCGAGAACTCGCGCGATGAGCGCATGATGATCCTGACCCGGCTCTCCGAGTTCGGCGCGCCGGGCGATGCGCCGCGCATCGAACGCTACGTCACCGACTTCGACACTACCGTCGCCGCAAAGGCCGCATCGATGCTCACCAAGTGGACGGGCAAGCCGGTCGCCGCACACGCGCAGCTGCTCCCGATCCGCGCGGAACCGCTCGCACAGATCTTCCGCGTGCGCGGCATGCAACTGCGCATCACGATGGCGAAGTCGAGCGGCGGCGGCACGATCGTCGTTCGCTTATTCAATGACGAAGCACCCGCGACGATCGCGCGCATCGTCCGCCTCGCTCGTGCCCATTACTACGACGGCCTCACCTTCCATCGCATCGTTCCGGGCTTCGTCATCCAGGGTGGCTCGCCCGGAGCCAACGAGTACGTCGGTGACGCCGCGTTCATGCGCGACGAGACCGCAGTCCGCGCCCACCTTCGCGGCACGCTCGGCATCTCCACCCGCGGGCACGACACCGGCGACGCGCAATTCTTCGTGAACCTCATCGACAACCGGCGCCTCGACCACGACTACACCGTCTTCGGAGAGATCATCTCGGGCATGGACGTCGTGGACCAGATCCTCGAAGGCGACGTCATGGCGCGCGTCGAGATCATTGGCGGTAAGATTCCAAAGTGAGCGTGCGGCCGTAGCCGCTCCGGCCGCCGCTCCTCCTTCTCTCGCAGAATCGACACATGCATTTCATTCTCGCCGCCGCGTTCTTCTTCCAGGCCGCTGCCGCTGCCGATACCACCATCCTCCACGGCGCGCGCGGCCCGGCATTCGCACCGGACGGCCGGCTCGCCGTCTCCGTCGACGGCGACCTGTTCGCTCAGCAGACGCCCGGCGGACACTGGCTGCACATCACCACCGGCATCGCGTGGGACCGCGATCCGGCGTGGACGCGCGACGGCTCCTCGATCGTCTTTTCTTCCGATCGCGCCGGCCGCTACGCGCTCTGGCGCGTGAAGGTCAACGCGGATGGAACCGTAGGAACGCCGGAGCGCATGACGAGCTCGAACGAACCGGAGAGCGCTCCGAGCGTAGGGCCGGACGGCACCATCGCGTTCGTGCGCGGCACCGGGAATGCATCCCGAATCTGGCTCCGCTCTCCCGACGGCACGGAGAGGCGGTTCTCCACGCGCGAGTCCGCCGAACTCGACCCCGCGCTCTCGCCGGACGGCACGCGCATCGCGTTCATCCAGCCGACCGAGACAGGCCGCAATGTCATCGTGCGCGGGCTGAACGACCAGCGCGCGTTCTTCGTGAACACGGACCGCAGCGCCGAGCGCGTCGCGTGGGCGCCGTCGGGTGACCGACTCGCGTTCACGGCGGGCGGCCGCAACGGCGGCATCTATATCGCGCCGCCGGACGGCCGCTGGACCAACCTCGCCTCCACCAAGCACGGCGACATCGCCTGGTCGGCCGATGGCAAGACGCTCGCGATCGTCGAGCACGACGACCAGGCCACGGCCTACAACGGCGACCCGGACAGGCTGGGCGAACGCATCGCCTCGGAAACGTTCGCGAGCGAGCAGAAAGTATTTCTCGTCTCCGCTCCGCCGCCGCCCGACGCCGGACTCGCCGAGCAGACCATTGTTTCCGCGCGCGACCGCGTCGAGCGATATGGCGACGCGTACGATCGCGTATGGGATCGCTCGACGAAGTTGTATTTCTCGCAGCCCGATGCTGCCGCCCGTTTCGTACAATGGCAGGCGGTGAAAGCAA
Source organism: Gemmatimonadota bacterium (assembly GCA_003171215.1). GTDB lineage: Bacteria > Gemmatimonadota > Gemmatimonadetes > Gemmatimonadales > Gemmatimonadaceae > Fen-1231. The sequence goes on from PMYN01000024.1 coordinate 30,981, forward strand.
AGCATCGCCCGGAAGCGCTCGCCGCGAAGAGTGATGACGATCTGCAGCGCGCGATCTACGCGATGCTGCGCGAACGCCCCGCCACGCGCTCGAGCGCGACGGGTCGCGCGGCGGTGAGCAGCGCGCACCCGGTCGCGACCGCGGCCGGCCTCGAGATCATGAAAGCCGGCGGCAACGTCGTCGATGCGGCGGTTGCAGTTTCGTTCGCACTGGGAGTCGTCGAGCCCGACGCGAGCGGCGTGGGCGGCTACGGCCAGATGGTGATCAACCTCGCCAGAATGGAGAAGCCGACTCTCATTGAATTCATGACACGCGTCCCCGAAGACGCGACGCTGAGCAACACGTCGATGATGGTGAACGGACGCTATCCCGCCGACGGACCGGCGCTCGCGAACGTCCCCGGCACCGTCGCCGGCATGTACCGCGCGTTCAAGGAGTACGGCAGTGGCAAGGTCACCTGGAAAGACATCCTCGCTCCCGCCATCCGCGCCGCGCGCGACGGGTACTCTCTCAGTGAAGGGACCGCAACGACACTTTCAACAGAACGCGAGCACTTCCTTAAGTACGAGGGAAGCCGCGCGCTCTTCTTCAGGGACGGCAAGCCGAAGGTCGCCGGCGACACGATCAGGAATCCCGATCTCGCCTGGGTGCTCGGCAAGATCGCCGACGGCGGCGCCGATGGATTCTACAAAGGCGAAGTCGCGCAGAAGTGGGTGAACGACATCCACTCCAAGGGCAACACCATGAAGATGACCGATCTCGCGCGCTACTTCGCGCCCGAGCGCGAACCCGTGAGCGGCACGTATCGCGGCTACACTTTCTACTCGAGCGCTCCACCCGTGAGCGGCGGCGCCGAACTCGCCGGCCGCCTCAATCTTCTCGAGCACTTCGAGAAGCCGAAGCTCTACACGGAAGACGCGGCGACGATGCACGCGATCGTGAGCGCGTGGCTCCTCGTGCCAAGCACGCGCAATCGCATCGCCGACCCCGATCTCTGGCCCACCGACATCGCGCCGATCGTCAGCAAGGACACGGCGAGTCTTCGCTGGCGCTGCTATGATCCGAGCAAAGCTCTCACGCCCGCGCAGCTCCGTGGTGACACGCTCGCTTGCGCGCTGGCAACGGCGCCGGAAGCCGGAAGCCGAAAGCCGGAAGAACTGACAACCTCCGGCTTCCAGCTTCCGGCTTCCGGCTGCGGCGACGATCATGCCAGCGAGGTGGACTATTGCCACGCACAGGGCACCACGGCGTTCACAGTAGCCGATAATGACGGCAACGCCGTCGCCGTGACGCAAACCCTCGGCACCTGGGGCGGAAACTTCTACGTCACACCCGGGCTCGGATTCCTCTCGAACGACAAGCTCACGTCGTACGGCACCGATCCCACGCAGTACGGGTCGCGGCTCGCCTTCGCGCGGCACGGCAGCACCATCACGCCGACCATCGTGTTCAAGGGGAAGAAGCTCGTCTTCGCCGTCGGCGCCGCGGGCAACAACTGGATCACCTCCGCGGTGTTCGAGACATTGCTCGGCGCACTCGACTACGGAATGGGCCCGCAGCAGGCGCTCGAACTTCCGCGATTCATTCCCGGCGCGGGCTTTGGTGGAGGTGGCGGCGGCCGCGGAGCCGGCGCAACAGGTGCTCCGGGCGCACCAATCGCTCCCGGCAATCCCGGTGCCGCGCTCGGCGGCAGGGGCGCTGCCGCGACCGCAGCCAAGTACAACATCGAGATGGAAGACGGCTTCTCGCCCGACGTCATCAAGCGCCTTCGCGAGCTCGGCTATGACATCAGCTTCGTCTCGATGCGGGGCGAGTTGCGCGAAGGCTACGGCGCAGCGGTCGCCGTCGACGGCAAGAGAGTCACCGCCGGCGCGGATCCGCGCCGCGCTGGCGCCGCGGGCGCAATTCCCTAGTCGGGCATGGCGGCCCGCTGCAGTGATACGCGATTCCGCCGCACCCCTGCATCAGCGCCCAGCTCCCCACCGCCGTGCTCAACAGCACGCAGGCGAGAATCGCTTCAGGTCACATCGTCCTGGATCTGACTGCACTCACGGTAAGCCACACCGCCATCGCCACGCCGATCGCCACGATCGCGATCCGCACGCTCTTGTCCGACACCCGCTGCGCCACGCGCGAGCTCGCATATCCGCCGGCGACCGAGCCGAACGTCATCACCAGCACCATCGGCCAGTTGACGAGCGACGGCTGCACCGCGAAGATCAGCGCCGCCGTGACGTTGGTGAGCATCCCGCTCCAGAGCTTCAGCCCGTTCATCTGGTGGATGTNNCCGATGTAGATCGAGATCGCGAACTGCGCCACGAGGAGCGAAACGGCGGGCGCGCGTGGTGCGAACAGCTCGGCATCCAGAATCGGCGCTGCCGCGGTCACTCCCATCAGCCTTGCGTGTATCCGAACAGCGAACCGCGTGATCTGCGCCTGGGCCGCAAACAAGATCGTGGCGAGCAGCACGAACCCCGGCACCATCGCCGCGAATTGTTTCGGCGGCGTCCTGAGCAGCAAGAACGCGCCGAGTACTCCGCCGGTGATGCACGGCACCACGAGCCCGCGCATGAACGGCCCCGAACCTTTCATCTCCTTGCGATAGCCGAGCTGCGCGCCGATCCCGCCGGAGAGCAGCGCGACCGTGGCCGTCGCGTTCGCCGCGATCGGCGAGAGGCCGAAGGCGACGAGCGCAGGATAGGCGACGAGCATGCCGCCGCCCGCGAGCGCGTTCACCGCGCCCGCGGCCGCCGCGGCCGCGGTGAGTATCACGATTTCCGAGGGGTGCATCTCAGCTCAGCGTCAGTCGTTCCACAGCGCCGCTCACGGAAGAACCGTCGCCGTCGAAATCCAGAAAGAGCTGGCCATCGGTGACAGTCATCGCGAACTTCATCCGGCGCTCGAGCCGCTGCACGAACTCCGCGAGCAGCTCGCGATCCACCGCATAGAGCTCGAGCGACTCGGCCTTGTGGATGCGCTCACCTTCGTACGCGCGCAGGAAGATCCGCGGCTCCTTGTGCGTGTACACGGCCACGCGCGGCGACGCCTTGCTCGCCTTGTGCAGCCGCGCCGCATCCGGCGAGCCGATCTCGATCCAGGCCGTCAGCGCGCCGGTGAGATCGCGCACGCTGATGGCCGGCACGTCAGCCTCGCTCAGTCCCTTCGAAAACGAGATCCCTTCCTTGTACTCGAGACAATACGCGAGGATGCGCGTCGCGAAGTATTCCTCGGTCTCCGAGGGATGGCACGCGGCCTTGATGGAAAGCGATTCGTAAACACCACGGTCGACGTCGCTGAGTGCGACGTCGACCGTGTACATGGTGGAGGTGAGAGCCATCGCACAAAACTAGCGACCGCAACACGAGTCAGGCGTGAGATGGGAGTGGCGAGGTGATTGCGGGATACGGAAATTCGCCCCGATGCGCAATGCGGGGTTGGGATGCAGGAAGCGGGAAAGTGCGGATGCGGCACGCGGAAGGGATGCGAAATACGGATGGGATGCTGAACGCGGGTACTACCCGAGTAGTGCCCGAATCCTGCATCCCTTCCGCATTTCGAGTCCTGCCTTTCCCGATTCCTGCATCCCAACCCCGCATCCCGCATCTGCCCTGTGGCAATCGTCTCCTACGGCTTCTTCGTCTTGTCCGGGTACGTCGGCCGCTTCGGCACACCGCCCGTCGCGGGGATCACGTACACATCCGTGTTGCCGTCGTAGTTACCGCTGAACGCGACGCGCGTCGCGCTCACGGCGGGCTGGCTCAGCAGGCGAGTATCGGTGGTGCTCTGTGCCTGGGCGATCGCGGCGGCGCCGATCAGCGCGAGCACGGCAAGTGGGCAGCGCACGGTTGCGAGCCTCGAGAGGGATGTCGCGGGCGAATGTGCGGCAGACGAGAATGTCATCTTCGCGGAAGTTGCGCCAGCGGTGGTATTATTGCGGGGTCCTCACCGCGAGCATCCCGTGACCCGACTGCGCCCCCTCGTCGCCTTCGTCGCTCTCTCCGCCATCGCCGCGTGCGCCGCGCCGGCTGCGGACCGCAGTACCGCCGCCGCGCCTCCGGCCAGCTACTTCGACACCACCGGCCACGCCGATGTCTACAGCGGGGGCGTGCGGCTGATCGCCGTCAACACGCCCAAGGGCACCTTCCACGTCTGGACCAAGCGCACCGGCAACAACCCGCGCATCAAGCTCCTCCTCCTGCACGGCGGGCCCGGCGCGACGCACGAGTACTTCGAGCCGGCCGACATGCACCTCCCCGCCGCCGGCATCGAGTACTACTACTACGACCAGCTCGGCTCGTTCTACAGCGACCAGCCGAAGGATTCGTCGCTCTGGCGCACCGAACGGTTCGTCGAGGAAGTCGAGCAGGTGCGCAAGGCGCTCGGCATGGACAGCACCAACTTCTTCCTCCTCGGCCATTCGTGGGGCGGGATCCTCGCCACAGAGTACGCGCTCAAGTACCAGAAGAACCTCAAGGGACTCATCATCTCGAACATGATGTCGAGCATCCCCGCGTATCAGGAATACGCCGAGAAGACGTTGATGCCGGCGATGGACCAGAAAGTGCTCGCTGAGGTGAAGGCGCTGGAGGCGAAGAAGAAATACGCCGATCCGCGTTACATGGAACTGCTCATCCCGAGCCACTACGAGAAGCACATCCTGCGCCGGCCGTACGCGGAGTGGCCCGACCCCGTGCTGCGCGCGTTCAAGCACATCAACGAAGACATCTACATCCCGATGCAGGGGCCGAGCGAACTCGGCGCGAGCGGCAAGCTCGAGAAGTGGGACCGCAGCGGCGACCTCAAGAACATCACCGTGCCGACGCTCGTCATCGCCGGCGCGTTCGACACGATGGACCCCAAGCACATGGAATGGATGTCGAAGCAGCTCCCCAAGGGGCGCTTCCTCCTCTGCCCGAACGCGGGCCACATGGCGATGTACGACGACGGGCCGACGTATTTCGGCGGGCTCATCAAGTTCATGAGGGACGTGGACGCCGGCACATTCTCCAGGTAGGGAGACCAATGATGAACAAGCGCGATTTTCTTCGGACCGTGGGTGGCGCGTCGCTGGGGATGATGTTCGGTCCCGACCTGCTGGCCCGGTATGCATCGACGCCGGCTGCCACGCTCGCCGAAGACGAGCCGTTCTGGGCCGCCGTGCGCGCGAAGTTCAAGCTCACGCCGGACTACATCAATCTCGAGAACGGCTACTACTGCTTCCAGCCCGAGGAAGTGCTGGAGGTGTTCATCAAGAACGTGCGCGCCATCAACGTCGAGGCGTCGCACTACATGCGCACGCGACAAGGCGACGACAAGCTGCGCGCGCGCACGAAGCTCGCCGCGATGGCGGGATGCTCGCCCGACGAACTGATCATCACCCGCAACACCACCGAGTCGCTCGACACCGTGATCTCCGGCTTCGACTGGAAGCCCGGCGACGGGGCGGTCATGGCCAACCAGGACTACGGCTCCATGATCGACATGTTCAAGCTGCAGGCGCGGCGGCATGGGATGCAGAACAAGATGATCGACATCCCGATGGACCCGAAGTCGGACGACGAGGTCGTGCAGGTCTACGCGAACGCGCTCACGCCGCGCACGCGCTTGCTGATGATCCCGCACATGGTGAACATCACCGGGCACGTGCTCCCCGTGCGCTCCATCTGCGACATGGCGCACGCCCGCAACGTGCCGGTGATGGTGGACGGCGCGCATGCGTTCGCGCATCTCGACTTTCGCATCCCCGATCTCCACTGCGACTACTACGGCGCGTCGCTCCACAAATGGCTCGCCACGCCGCTCGGCGCCGGCATCCTCTACGTGAAACAGGACCGCATTGCGTCGCTCTGGCCGGTCTTCGCCGATCTCGGCATGCCCGATGATGACATTCGAAAGCTCAATCACACCGGCACGCATCCGGTGCACACCGATCTCACCATCGAGAACTCGATCGCCTTCCACGAGATGATCGGGAGCGCGCGCAAGGAGGCGCGGCTTCGTTACCTCCAGCAGTACTGGACGACGAAGGTGCGCGGGTTGCCGAAGATCGTGATGAACACGCCATCGGATTCGAGGCGCACGTGCGCGATCGCGAACGTCGGGGTGCGCGGCATCGCGCCGGGTGATCTCGCGAAGGTGCTGCTGGAGAAGTACAAAGTGTTCACCGTCGCCATCGACGGCGCGGGCGTTCATGGTGTGAGGGTCACGCCGCAGGTGTATACGTCTACTGTTGAACTCGACTCGTTCGTGAGAGCGCTGAAGGAACTGGCGGCCTGACGTTCGGAGCGGCGCGACGGGCGAGGAGAACGACGGCAACGAGCGACGGGTGAGCGGCGATCTAGCGAAGAGCGACGTGTGAGCAACTGTCTTTAACATCA
>PMYN01000030.1 GCA_003171215.1 Gemmatimonadota bacterium
GGCGGCTCGCGTGCACTCGGCTCGGGCGCTGCTCCACGCCGCCGCAGCCGCGAAGGATCGCGGCGAGGCGGTCGCTCCACACACATCGATGGCCAAGCTCGTCGCGAGCGAGACCGCGATGTGGGTCACCACGCAGGCCATCCAGATCTTCGGCGGCAACGGCTTCGTGAAGGATTATCCGGTCGAACGATTGTTCCGCGACGCCAAGGTCACCGAGATTTACGAAGGCACATCCGAAATTCAACGCATCGTCATTGGGAGAGCCCTGACGCAGTCATGAAATTATTCGAAACCATGCAGTCCCTCGGCCACGAGCAGGTTGTCTGCTGCTACGACAAGTCCACCGGCTATCGCGGCGTCATCGCGATCCACGACACCACGCTCGGCCCCGCGCTCGGCGGCTGCCGATTCTGGAACTACGCGTCCGAAGATGAAGCCATCACCGACGCGCTTCGCCTGTCGCGCGGCATGACCTACAAGAACGCCGTCGCGGGGTTGAACCTCGGCGGCGGAAAGTCCGTCATCATCGGCGACAATCGCACGGCCAACCGCGAGATGATCTTTCGCGCGCACGGCCGCTTCGTGGAATCGCTCGGCGGCCGCTACGTGACGGCCGAGGACGTCGGCACCGGCACGGCCGACATGGACTACGTGCACATGGAGACGGAGTACGTCGCCGGCCTTTCGAATCGCTCCGGTGATCCGTCGCCCGTCACCGCGCACGGTGTATTTCGTTCGATCGAGGCAAGCGCGAAGTGGCGCTGGGGCTCGGCGTCGCTCGCGGGGAAGACGATCCTCGTGCAGGGCCTCGGCAACGTCGGCGGCTATCTCTCGAAGGAGCTCGTCGCGGCGGGCGCGAAGCTCATCGTCGCCGACATTCGACAGGAGAAAGTGGCACATGCCGTGAAAGAGTACGGCGCCACCGCCGTGTCCGACGCGGAGATCTATGCGCAGAAGGCCGACATCTACGCGCCCTGCGCGCTTGGCGCGACGCTCAACGACGATACCATTCCGAAGCTGAAGGTCGAGATCGTCTGCGGCGGCGCGAACAACCAGCTGCTCGAGCCGCGCAAGCACGGCGAAGCGCTCGAGAAGCGGAACATCCTCTACGCGCCGGACTTCGTCGCGAACGCCGGCGGCGTCATCAACGTCTACAGCGAACTCGCGGGCTGGACGCACGAGCGGTCGCTGCGAAAGGCGGACGAGATCTTCGACACGCTCCTCGGCGTGTACGCGATCGCGAAGGAGAAGGGGATCCCGAGCTACGAAGCCGCCGACGAGCTCGCCGAGCGTCGCGTCGCGGCCGTCCGCGGGCTGACCAAGACCTGGCCGCAGTGGCCGCGGAAGAGCTGATGGTGGGCCTGTGAAGGAGCGCATCCCGATCGCGTCGGACCACGCGGGCTTCGAGATGAAGGAGAACATCTCGAAGGCGCTCACCGCGCTCGGGTTCGACGTGCAGGATCTCGGGCCGTCGTCGCCGGCGTCGACGGACTATCCCGATTACGGCCATCCGCTCGCCGAGCAGGTCTCGACGGGCGAGGTGAAGCGCGGCGTGCTGATGTGCGGCACCGGGCTCGGCATGTCGTACGTCGCGAACCGCCATCCGCACGTGCGGGCGGCGGTGGCATGGACGCCGGAGATCGCGTCGCTCGCCCGCAAGCACAACGACGCCAACGTGCTGGTACTCCCCGCGCGTTTTATATCTGATGAAGACGGTGTCGCCATCCTGAAGGCGTGGCTTGACACGCCGTTCGAGGGCGGCCGGCACGAACGGCGCGTGGAGAAGATCGAACTCGAGGAGGCAAGAGAGAACACGTGACCGACTGGACGATGTGGGACCGGTGTCCGCCCGGTGAAGCGTTGCGCGAAGTCGATCCCGAGATCGCGCAGCTCATCGAGGAAGAGAGCGCGCGCCAATCCGACGGCCTCGAGCTGATCGCGAGCGAAAACTTCGTTTCCCCGGCCGTGCTCGAGGCGATGGGTTCGCCGCTGAACAACAAGTACGCCGAAGGGCTTCCCGGAAAGCGCTACTACGGCGGCTGCGAAGTGGTCGACAAAGTTGAGCAGCTCGCAATCGATAGGGCCAAGCTGTTGTTCGGGGCGGAGCACGCGAACGTGCAGCCGCACGCCGGCGCGCAGGCGAACGCGGCGGTCTATCTCGCGTTCCTCAAGCCCGGCGAGACCGTGCTCGGGCTCGATCTCTCGCAGGGCGGGCACCTGACGCACGGTTCGCCGGTGAACTTCTCCGGGCTGCTCTATCATGCGGTGCACTACGGTGTAAACGACGAGGGCCTCATCGATTACGCCCGCATGCGCGAACTCGCGCTCGAGCACAAGCCGAAGATGATCATCGCGGGCTACAGCGCGTACTCGCGGGTGATCGACTTTGCGGCCTTTGCGGCAGTCGCAAAGGAAGTCGGCGCGATCTTCATGGTGGACATGGCGCACTTCGCGGGGCTCGTTGCGGCGGGTCTCTATCCGTCACCCGTGCCGCATGCGGACGTCGTCACGACGACGACGCACAAGACACTGCGCGGCCCGCGCGGCGGCCTGATCCTCTGCAAAGCCATACACGCGAAGGCGGTGGACAAGGCCGTCTTTCCCGGAACGCAGGGCGGCCCGCTCGAGCACGTCATCGCGGCGAAGGCGGTCTCCTTCAAGGAAGCGCTCGAACCGTCGTTCAAGGTGTACTGCACGCGTGTCATCGAGAACGCGCGTGCGCTGGCGGCCGCGCTCGCATCGCGCGGGTTCAACATCGTCAGCGGCGGGACCGACAATCACCTGTTGCTCGTGGACCTGCGCTCGAAGGGACTCACCGGCAAGGTCGCCGAACAGGCGCTGAACGCCGCCGGCATCACCGTCAACAAGAATACGGTGCCTCGTGAAACGCAGTCGCCGTTCGTGACGAGCGGAATTCGCATCGGGACGCCGGCGGTGACGACGCGCGGGATGGGGGTACCACAGATGGAGAAGATCGCGGAGCTGATCGAGACGGTGCTGGGTGCGCCGGAAGACGTCGCGATTCAGAAGCGCGTGAAGGAAGCGGTGCGGGCGATGGCGCACCAGTTTCCGCTGTATCCGGCGGCTTCACTGAACCGCGGGTAGAAAGTCATTGGTCATTGGTATTTTGCAAAAAACCAATGACCAATGACCGATTACTCGCAGTTGTAGGTGTACCCGTGGTTGTGGCCCGAGGGCGCGTATTGCATTCTTGATGTTGGACGTTCCACTTCAGTGAGGTTCGCGAGTGCCCGAGCTGGCCTTCAGGGATGGCGTCATGGATCGCATCAGGCTGCGCGAGCCTCGTTTTCACGAGCACGCGTACCTGTTCGTCCTGTCCGCCCTCGAATTCAGCCAGGCACGGCTCACGGAACGCCGTCACATCACCGGCCGCGAACTCGCCGAGGCGTGCCGCGACCTGGCGCTGCAGCGCTACGGCGTGCTCGCGCGCATGGTGCTCGAGCACTGGGGCGTCACCTCGACTGCGGACTTCGGGAACATCGTCTTCACGCTGGTCGATCTCGGGTTGCTGCTGAGCCAGGCCACCGACACGCGCGACGATTTCGCGGGCGTCTTCGATTTCCTCGACGTCTTCGACCGCGACTATCCCTGGAACGCCGCGCCCGCCGCGTAGCGCGGATCCCTTGACCACACCGCGATGAGCGTTCGCGTCGTGAGCGCGTCGCAGGCAGCAGAACTCGATGCCGCCGCAATGGCGGGCGGCGTGCCGTCGCGATCGCTGATGCAGGCCGCCGGCCGCGCGGCCGCCGGTCTCGTGCTGAGCCGCTTTCCGCTCGAGTCGTCGCGCGGCGTGGCGGTGTACGCCGGTCCGGGCAACAACGGCGGCGATGCGTGGGTCGTCGCCGCCGAGCTCGCACGGCGCGGCGTGCGCGTGCGCGTCGCCGAGGCGTCGCCGTCGCGCACGCCCGACGCGATGGCCGAGCGCGAAGCGGCGAGCGCGGTGCTCACGCATGCCGTGCCCGACGGATCCGAGGGCGTGATCGTCGACGGCCTGCTCGGCACCGGTGCTCATGGAGCGCCGCACGGCGCGATTGCCGACGCCATCGGGCGCATCGACTTTCTGCGCTCGGACGACCGAGCCAGCACGCGCGTGGTGGCGCTCGACATCCCGAGCGGTGTCGACGCCACCACGGGCGAGGCCCCCGGCGCCCATGTGCGCGCGCATCTCACCGTGACGTTCGGCGCGATGAAGCGCGGGCTCCTCGTGAATCGCGATGCGGCCGGTGCGATCGTCGTCGTCGACATCGGACTCGGCGCGGGGGCGGCACATTCGGGCGACGCGATGCCGCTCGTGGACGCCGGCATGGCGCGCGATACGGTTCAGCCGATTCTCGCGGCGGCGCACAAGGGAACGCGGAAGCGGCTCGCAATCGTGGGAGGAGGTCACGGCATGGCAGGGTCCGTGATTCTCGCGGCGCGCGGTGCGATGCGCAGCGGCATCGGCATGGTGAAGCTGGTGGTGGCCGCGGAGAGCATCGCGGCGGTGCAGTCGGCTGAGCCCGCGGCGATGTCCGCGCGCTGGCCGCAGAGCGACGAAGAGTTCGACGCACTCTACGACTGGGCCAGCGTCCTGCTCGTGGGTCCCGGACTCGGCCTCGGTCCCTCCGCCCGCGCGTTCGCCGAGCGTCTGTTGCGCGAGTGGCGCGGCCCCGTCGTGCTCGATGCGGACGGGCTCACCGCGTTCGCGGGCGACGCCTCCGCGCTCGGCGCCCTCCTGAAGGGACGTCCGGCAGTCATCACGCCGCACGCCGCCGAGTTCTCGCGGCTCGCGGGCGTGAATCCGGGCGAAGTGAACGCGCGACGCTTCGAAATTACGGCCGAGCTCGCGCGCACCGTTCACGCGACCGTCCTGCTCAAGGGCGTGCCCACGATCGTCAGCGACGGCGCTGCCACGGATGTGAGCGCGAGCGGCACGCCGGTGCTCGCGACGGCCGGCAGCGGCGACGTCCTCGGCGGGATCGTCGCGACGCTGCTCGCCCAGAACACGGACGCGCGCTCGAGCGCCGCGGCCGCGGCGTGGATTCACGGGCGGGCGGCGGAAATTGCGGGCGCCGGCCACGTGCGCGGGGTGAACCTGCACGACGTGATCGACGCGCTGCGCGATGCGTGGCGGCTCGAATCGCCGAAGCTTCCCGCGCCGGTCCTCGCCGAATTGCCGGCGGTCGGCGAGAGCCGTTGATGGCCGGCTGATGGAATGCCGATCAACGACCTGAATCTCGAGCTCGGGCCGGGCGCGGAGTTCGACACCATTCGCACGATGCTTTTGCGGTGGGGCGCACTCGCGCACGGCGTGGGCGACGATGCCGCATTGCTCGACGTGCCCGCCGGCTCGCGCCTCGCGGTGAGCACGGATACCTCGGTGGAGAACGTCCACTTCCGGCGCGAATGGCTCTCGGCCGAGGAGATCGCGTATCGCTCCGTGGCCGCGGCGCTGAGCGACCTCGCCGCGATGGGCGCGACGCCGCTCGGCATGGTCATCGCGCTCACACTGACGGAACAGTGGCGCGCGCAGATCGTGCAGCTCGCCGACGGGTTCGCCGTTGCGTCGCGGGATCTCGGCGCGCCGATCGTCGGCGGCGACCTCTCGGAGGGATCGGAGCTGTCCATCGGCGTCACGGTGCTCGGCACCGTGGAGCGCGCGCTCACGCGTTCCGGCGCCCGCGCCGGCGACGCCCTCTGGGTGACGGGCCGGCTCGGCGGACCGCTGCTCGCGCTGCGGGCGCTGGAGCGCGGCAGCGCGCCGCTTCCCGCGCATCGCGACCGGTTCGCGCATCCCGTGCCGCGGCTCCGCGAGGGGCGCTGGCTCGCGGCGCACGGCGCGACGGCCGCGATCGATTGCTCCGACGGTGTCGCGGCCGACGCCTCGCATCTCGCGGCCGCGAGCGGCGCGCGGATCATTCTCGAACTCGACCGCCTGCCGCTGATGCCAGGCGCGACCGCGGCGGAGGCGGCGCAGAGCGGCGAGGAATACGAACTCATCGTGACTGCGCCGGGCACGCTCGACCACCGCGAGTTCGAGCGGGAGTTCGGCGTTCCGCTCACCGCGATCGGCCACGTCGAGAGCGCCGGCACCGAAGGCGCCGGCGTGGAAACGCACGAGGGCGCGCGCCGGGTGCCGCTTCCGCGCGGACACAGCCATTTTTCAGGATGATCCGCACTGCGTTCACCATGCTGGTGTTCGTGATCTTCACGATCATCAGCGGCCTGATGGGGCTCATCGGCGCCCTGCTGCACCTGCGCGACGGCGTGGGTTCCGTGTTCGACTATGCGATGCGCCTATGGGGGACGACGGCGGCGTGGGCGAGCGGAATGAAGATCGTCGTGCACGGCCGCGAGAATCTCGAGGGCGCGCAGCACATCATCGTCAGCAATCACATGTCGCAGCACGACATCTTCGTGCTCGCGTCGGTCCTCAAGAACCTCAAGTTCGTCGCGAAGAACGAGCTGGCGCGGGTTCCGTTTTTCGGCCGCGCGGCCGCGTCGGTCGGGACCATCTACATCGAGCGCCAGAACCGGAAGAGCAGCTTCGATTCGTACCGGCAGGCCGCCGAGAAGATCAGGACGGGCGCGTGCGTGGTGGTGTTCGCGGAGGGATCGCGCGGCGCCACGTATTCGCTCCGCCCGTTCAAGAAGGGACCGTTCGTTCTCGCCGTGCACGTCCACGCCCCGATCGTTCCCGTCGTGATCCACGGCACGAGGGAAGTGCACCCGAAAGGCACGATCAGGGTGACGGCGGGAAAAGTGGACGTGCACTTTCTCGAGCCCATCCAGACCGAAGGCCTGACCTACGACGACCGCAACGCCCTCGCCAAGACCGTCTATGACCGCATGGCCGCCCTGCTCGTCGCAGAGTATGGCGTGGAAAGCCCCAATTGGGACCCCCGCAGAACGCCGGTAGCCAGTTAGTTTTTTTGAGGTGGTGTTTCCAGTTCCCGCATTCCTCTTCCGCACTCTGCATCGGGTCGAAATTCCGAATCCCGCATCCCACCCCGCATCCCGCATCGTCGTAATCTTATGAGCCTCATCAGTTCAATAAGCGCCCGCGAAATCCTCGATTCGAGAGGCAACCCCACCATCGAAGTCGACGTCACCCTCGACGACGGCCCCGCCGGCCGCGCGGCCGTCCCAAGCGGCGCCTCCACCGGCGCCAGCGAAGCCCTCGAACTCCGCGACGGCGATCCCAAGCGCTACGGCGGCAAGGGTGTCCTGAAGGCCGTGAGAAATGTCGAAGCGTTGATCGCCCCCGCGCTCAGAGGCCTCGAAGCCACCGACCAGATCGCCATCGACCGCGCCCTCATCGACCTCGACGGCACCAAGAACAAGTCGAAACTGGGCGCCAACGCCATGCTCGGCGTCTCGATGGCCGTCGCCCGCGCCGCCGCGGTCGCGACCGGCCAGCCGTTGTATCGCTACCTCGGCGGCCCGCTCGCGCGCACGCTGCCGGTGCCGATGATGAACGTCGTCAACGGCGGCGCGCACGCGACCAACACCGTGGACTTCCAGGAGTTCATGATCGTCCCCGTCGGCGCGCCGACGTTCGCGGAGGCGCTGCGCATGGGCGCCGAGACATTCCACGCACTGAAGAAGGTGTTGCTCAAGCGGAAACTCAGCGCCGGCGTCGGCGACGAGGGCGGCTTCGCGCCCGATCTCAAGGGCGACGAGGAAGCACTCACCGTCATCATCGAGGCGATCGAGGCCGCCGGCTACAAGCCCGGTTCCGACGTCTGCATCGCGCTGGATCCCGCCGCGAGCGAGCTCTTCGAGAAGGGGAAGTACACNNCTCGGCGATCGCGTGCAGCTCGTGGGCGACGACATCTTCGTGACGAACCCCGAGTTCCTGAGCCGCGGCATCGAGGAGGACGTCGCGAACGCGATCCTGATCAAGCTGAACCAGATCGGCACCGTGACCGAGACCCTCGAGACGATCGAGATGGCGCGCATGAACAGCTATCAGTCCGTCATTTCGCATCGCAGCGGCGAGACCGAGGACACATTCATCGCCGACCTCGCTGTCGCGACGAACTCGGGCCAGATCAAGACCGGCAGCGCGAGCCGCACCGATCGTGTCGCGAAGTACAATCAGCTGCTGCGCATCGAGAGCGATCTCGGCGACACCGCGAAGTTCCCCGGCGGCTCGGTGTACGGCATCTAGTGGGGATCTAGTGGCCGCGAAGAAGAGGGCGACCACCGGTTCGCTCGTCGTGCGCGTGGTGCTCGCGCTCGCGGCGATTGGCGTGATCGTGTTCGCGGTGCAGGGCGGGGAATGGAGCACGGTGGATCTGTTCCGGCAGAAGACGCGCCTTGCGCGCATCAAGCACGAAGTGGACTCGCTCAATCACGAGGTCGATTCGCTGAAGAAGTACAGGCAGGCGCTGCTGACCGATCCCGTGATGCAGGAGAAAATTGCGCGCGAGGAGTTCGGCATGGTGAAGGGCAACAAGGAGATTCTGTACCGGTACACGGAGCCGGATTCGGCGGGTCGGAAGCCGGCGGGGAAACGGCAATAGCGGGTAGAAAGTCGTTGGTTTGGTCGTTGGGCCTGCCGTCTGCCATCTGTCTTCTGCCGTCTTCAGACTCCCGCTTGTCCTGACCCTGCCCCGGCAGTATCTTCTTCTCACTGACGCGGGGTGGAGCAGCCTGGTAGCTCG
>PMYN01000114.1:0-5979 GCA_003171215.1 Gemmatimonadota bacterium
ATTGCGGAGCCGAGCACCGGCGAGTCGATGGGACAGTCGGCCGAGAAGATGGCGAAATTGAACGGCATCTCGCGCGCCGCGCAGGATGAACTCGCGCTCGCGTCGCATCTCAACGCCGCCGCGGGAACGAAGGACGGAAGGCTGACCGCCGAGATCGCCCCGGTCTACATCCCGCCGCGCTACGACCGCACGCTCACCTCGGACAACGGCGTTCGCGGCGACTCGAGCCTCGACCAGTTGTCGAGACTCAAGCCGGTGTTCGACCGGAAATACGGCACGGTCACCGCGGGCAACGCCTCGCCCCTCACCGACGGCGGCGCGGCCGTGCTGCTCATGAGCGAGGACCGCGCGAAGGCGCTCGGCTTCAAGCCGATCGCGTACATCCGGAGCTATGCCTACGCCGCGATCGATCCGGGCGAGCAGCTCCTGCAGGCTCCGGTGTTCGCCGCGCCGCTGGCGCTGAAACGCGCGGGGCTCACGCTGAAGGACATCGACCTCGTGGAAATGCACGAGGCGTTCGCCGCGCAGGTGCTCTCGAACCTGCAGGGATTCGAGTCGCAGTACTGGGCCGGCCGCGGGGGATTCCCGAACCCGGTCGGCACGGTCGACCGGGCGCGCCTCAACGTGATGGGCGGTTCGCTCGCGATCGGCCACCCGTTCGGCGCGACCGGCGCGCGCATCACGACGACGCTCGTGAACGAGCTCGCGCGCCGCGACGGACAGTTCGGCCTGATGACGGTCTGCGCCGCGGGCGGGATGGGCTTCGCGATGGTGGTGGAGCGCTCATGACCGCCGCGGCGCTCTCGCTGGACGTGCAGGACGGCATCGCGATGATCACGATCGACCTGCCGAATGAGCCCGTGAACAAGTTCTCGGCGGCGGTCATCGCCGAGTTCGATGCGATGATGACGACGATCGAGGGCAACAGCGCCGTGAAGGCTGCGGTGCTGATCAGCGGGAAACCCGACGTGTTCATCGCGGGCGCGGACATCGACGCGTTTCTCGAGTTCAAGTCGGCGAAGGACGCCGAGGCCGCCAGCGCTTCGGGGCACCGCATGATGTCTCGCCTCGAGCGATCGCGCGCGCCGGTGGTGGCGGCGATTCACGGCGCCTGTCTGGGCGCCGGACTCGAGACTGCGCTCGCCTGCGCCTATCGCATCGCGAGCGATCACCCGAAGACCGTGCTCGCCCTTCCGGAAACGCAGCTCGGCCTGATTCCCGGCGCGGGCGGTACGCAGCGGCTCCCGAAGGTCGTCGGACTGCAGGTCGCGCTCGACATGATTCTCACGGCGAAGAACGTGCGCGCGAAGAAGGCGCTGCAAAGCGGCCTCGTGGACGAACTCGTGCATCCGTCGATCCTGCGCAGCGTTGCGATCCAGCGTGCGAAGGCGCTTGCCGCCGGCACGATTCGCGGACACAGCGAAAAGGCGCGGAGCGTGATGGGAACGCTGCTCGAGGGGAATCCCGTCGGCCGATCGATCGTGTTCCGTCAGGCCCGCACGCTGGCGCTGAAGAAGTCGCGCGGGGCGTACCCAGCGCTGCTTGCGGCGCTCGACGCGGTGCAGGCCGGATATGAGGGCACGGCGGAACAGGGGTTCGCGACCGAGGCGCGGCTCTTCGGCGAGATGGCGGCGACGGCGGTGTCGCGCGAGCTCATCTTCCTCTTCTTCGCGACGGCATCGCTGAAGAAGGACACCGGCGTCGGCGAAGGGGCACCTGCGCCGCTTCCCGTGAGCCAGCTCGGCATCCTGGGCACGGGATTCATGGGCGCCGGCATCGCCGCCGTCGCCGCGATGCAGGGAATCCCCGTGCGGTTCAAGGACATGCAGCATGAGCAGGTCGGCCGGGGACTCGCGGCCGTGCGGGCCGTGCTGCAGGAGCGCCTCACGAAGAAGCAGATCACGCGCCAGCAGTTCGACGACCAGCTGTCACTCGTATCCGGCACGATCGAGTACACCGGTTTCGGCAACGTGCCGCTGGTGATCGAGGCGGTGTTCGAGGACCTGGCGGTGAAGCACCAGGTGCTCGCGGAGGTCGAGAGAGTGCTTCCGCCCTCGGCGATCTTCGCGAGCAACACGAGCACGATTCCGATCGCCCAGGTGGCGGACGGTTCGCCGCGCCCCGATCGCGTGATCGGCATGCACTTCTTCTCGCCGGTCCAGAAGATGCCGCTGCTCGAGGTGATCGCGACGCGGCGCACCGCGCCCGAGGTGATCGCGACGACCGTCGCATTCGGCCGCAAGCTCGGGAAGACGGTGATCGTCGTGAACGACGCGCCGGGATTCTACGTCAATCGCATCCTCGCGCCGTACATCAACGAAGCCGGACGGATGCTCGACGAGGGCGTCGCCATAGAGGCGATCGACCGCGCGATGCTCGACTTTGGATTTCCCGTCGGGCCGATCACTCTGCTCGACGAGGTCGGTCTCGACATCGCCGGCAAGTCGGGCGCGATCATGGCGAAAGCGTTCGGCAACCGCCTGCAGCCGTCGGCGTCGCTCGGACAGGTGCTGGCCTCGGGCAGGCTCGGGCGGAAATCGAAGAAGGGCTTCTATCGCTACGATGCGGGCGGCAAGAAGGGCGGCGTGGACGAGTCGGTCTACTCGCTGCTGCCCACCGGCACGCGGCGCACCGAACTCGCGAAGGAGGAGATCCAGCGCCGCTGCTCGCTCGCGATGGTCAACGAGGCCGCGCGCTGCCTCGAGGAGCACACCGTGCGTTCGCCGCGCGACGGCGACATCGGCGCGGTGTTCGGCATCGGCTTCCCGCCGTTCCGCGGCGGCCCGTTCCGTCATGTCGACGCGGTCGGCGCCGCCGAGATCGTGCGGCAACTCGTGGCGCTGAACGCGGAGCACCACGGACGATTCGACCCGTGCGCGCTGCTCGTCCAGATGGCGCGTGAAGGGCAGCGCTTCTATCCGGCCACCGGAAAACCGGTCTGAGCCGCTCACTGCATGATGCAACCCCGAGGAACTGAGATGAACGCGATCCATCGACGCGCGGCAGCTCTGATGATCCCGGCGCTCGCGCTGCTGCCGCTCGCCCCGGTCCTGCACGCGCAGCAGACGCGCGCCGAGCGAACGAAGTACACCGAGACTTCGCTCTACGGCGACGTCATGTCGTTCCTCGATTCGCTCCAGCAGCGCGGCGCGAAGATCCGGATCGGCTTCATCGGACGCACGATGCAGGGACGCGACGTTCCGTACGTGATCGCGTCGCGCCCGCTCGTGACGACGCCGCTCGAGGCCAAGCGGCTCGGCCGGCCGATCGTGTACGTGCAGGGCAACATCCATTCGGGTGAAGTCGAGGGGAAAGAGGCGATGCTCGCGATGCTGCGCGACCTCACGCTCGACCCGAAGCCGAACGTGCTCGATTCGATCGTGCTGGTGGTCGTGCCCGACTACAACGCCGACGGCAACGAGGCGCTCGCCGCGCAGGCGCGCAATCGCGGCGCGCAGAACGGCCCGGAGATGGTGGGGACGCGGCCGAACGCCCAGGGGATCAACCTGAATCGCGATTACGTCCGCGCCGAGACGCCGGAGTCGAAAGGGTCGCTCGCGATGTTCAACGCGTGGGACCCGGACGTGTTCGTCGACCTGCACACCACCGACGGCAGCTATCACGGCTACGCGCTGACTTATGCGCCGTCGCTCCACCCCGCCGCGGCGATCCCCGGCGCGACGTTCGGCGGCGCGTTCGCGCGTGACTCGATGCTGCCCCTCCTCCGCCAGCGGATGCAGGCGCGCGACAAGTTCGCAATCTTCGATTACGGGAACTTCTCCGGCGACGAGGGCCCGCGCGCCGGCCCCGGCGAGTCGCGCAGCTGGTCCACGTACTCGCACACGCCGCGTTACGGCTCGAACTACTACGCCCTGCGCGGCCGCATCTCGGTGCTGAGCGAGGCGTTCTCGCACGATCCCTTCGAGCGCCGCGTGAAGTCCACGTACGCGTTCGTGCACGAGCTGCTCTCGTTCACNNACGCATGGTTCGACGCAGGTGGTGGTCGAGGAGCTGCTCGACACGATTCCCGAGGCTCGTGAGACGTTGCGCGCACAGGCGGCCGCGGCTGCGGCGGCGCGCGCGACCGGGGGCGGACGGGGCGGCCGCGGCGGCGGCGCGGCAGGCGGCGGCCGCGGCGGACCGCCCGCGTGCGCATGGCCGCTCACCGAGCCCGGCGTGCGCTGTGGCCTGAAGCGCACCGGGAAGTTCGTGAACCAGAAGATGCTCGTGCGCGACCGTTTCGAGGGCACGCTCAGCGCGAAGCTGCCGGTCGCGTACCTGCTGCGCCGGATGCCCGGCCAGGATTCGCTGATCGCCCAGCTCCGCCTGCACGGCGTCGTCGTGGAGCGGCTCACCTCCCGCGTCGACGCGCGCGGCGAGCAGTTCACCGTGGATTCGGTCTCGAAGCTCCCGCCGGGCGACGGCCACAGCGATGTGCGCGTCACCGGAACGTGGCACGCGAGCGATCATGTCACCGGCGAGCCGGGTGACTTCATCGTTCGCGGGGCGCAGCCGCTCGGCGTTCTCTCGGTCATCCTGCTCGAACCGATGTGCGACGACGGGCTCACCGCGTGGAACTACTTCGACGCAGCGCTCGAGCCCATGATGAAGTCGACCGACGCGTCGGCCCGTGTGTTCCCGGTCGCGCGGATCACCGCCCCGCTCGCCGTCACGACCCGCATCGTCCCGTAAGAAAATGCTCCGCAACTCGCTCCTCTATCTCTCGCGGCAGCCGCGGCTCTTCCGCTTTGTCCGGAACAATCGATTCGCGAAGGCGATGGCGTCGCGATTCGTCGCGGGCGAGACCGTCGACTTGGCCGTCGCCGCCGTGCAGCGGCTGAACGAACAGGGCATCAGCGCGTCGCTCGACCTGCTCGGCGAGAGCGTCAGCAACGAGGCCGAGGCGCGGGCGGCGGGAGCGGAATACGTGCGCCTGGTCGACGCCATCGCGCTGCACAAGCTCGATGCGAACGTCTCCGTGAAGCTCACGGCCATGGGGCAGGACATCGACGACAAGCTCTGCGAGTCGATCATGCTCGCGATCCTCGACCGCGCGCAGCAGCACGGCGGGTTCGTGCGGCTGGACATGGAAGGAAGCGCCTACACCACGCGCACGCTCGAGTTCTTCGAGCGCCGGCTCTACCCGCGGTATCCGGACGCCGTCGGCATCGTGCTGCAGAGCGCGCTTCGCCGGACCTGGACCGACGTCGAACGCGCGATCGCGCTCAACTGCCGCGTGCGGCTGTGCAAGGGCGCGTATCTCGAGCCCGCGACGGTCGCCTTTCCCGGGAAGGCCGACGTGGACCGCAACTACGTCACCTGCATGCAGGCGCTGATGGAGCGCGGCCGCTACCCCGGCATAGCGACGCACGATCCCGAAATCATCTCGCTCGCGAAAACCTTCGCCGCCGAGCATGGCATCGAGCGCTCTCGCTTCGAGTTCCAGATGCTGTACGGCGTGCGGCGCGACCTGCAGGACCAGCTCGCGCGCGACGGCTACCGGCTGCGCGTCTACGTGCCGTTCGGCACGCAGTGGTACCCGTATCTCATGCGCCGCCTCGCGGAGCGTCCGGCAAACCTCGCCTTCATGACCGGCAACATCCTGCGCGAGTTCGCCGGCCGGAGAAAGAACAGCGGACGTCTCAACGCGTGACCCCAGGCCAGCACCTTCCCCCGGAATACGAGAAAGGCGACGAGACGACCGTCGGCGGCTACGCGGCGGTGCACGCTCGGCCGGCTGCCCTCGAAGGGCGCGACGGCATGTCCTACAGTCTCGACGTGCTGAGCGACTCGACGGGCGAGGCGGCGCGTCCGTTCGGCGCGTACCTGATCTTCGTGCAATGGTCGCGAATGGGCGCGCAGAAAGCCGAGGGACATCTCGAGACGGATTTTCTCGCTTGGGGGAGCAGCGACGCTGAAGCGGAGCGCGCGCTGGGCGCGATGCCGCTGGCCGACGCGCAGCGGGCGCTCGACGCACTG
>PMYN01000114.1:6075-7991 GCA_003171215.1 Gemmatimonadota bacterium
CGACAGCGAAGGCGCGTGGGCGATCACGGAGATTCATCCGCGCCGCGCGGTGCTCGCGCGGCGCGCACCGGGCAAGGCGCGCGGCGAGCGCATCGTCGCGGCGAACGTCGACCAGGTGCTCGTGGTGTTCGCGGCGGCGAAGCCCGAGCCGCACGTGCGAATGCTGGATCGCTTCCTCGTGATTGCGGAAGGAAATGACATTCCGGCGCGGATCATTTTCAACAAGGCGGAGCTCGTCGGGGGGCCGTCCGGCGTGGATGCGATCGCGCGCGACTACGAGCGTGCGGGCTACGACGTCCATCGCACGAGCGTGAAGGCGAAGATCGGATTGGACGAACTTCGCGGCGTGCTCGCGGGAAAGACCTCCGCGCTCACCGGACCGTCGGGCGTCGGGAAATCCTCACTCTGCAATGCACTCTTTCCGGGGCTCGACCTTCGCACCGCGGAGATCAGCGAATCGGTGAACAAGGGCCGTCACACCACGGTCGGCGCGCTCCTCGTGCCGATTCCCGACGCGCTCGGCGGATTCGTGGTGGATACGCCCGGCCTCCGCGAGGTGGGGATGTGGGGATTGCCAAGCGTCGATCTCGCGCACTGTTTCCCCGAGTTCCGGCCGTTTCTTGGCAATTGCAAGTTCCAGGACTGTTCGCACGGCCACGAACCAAACTGTGCGGTGCGTTCCGCTGTCGAATCGGGGCAGGTATCCCGCGAGCGTTACGAGAGCTTTCTCAAACTGCGGGAGGAACTCTCCGACGCGGAACGGCAGTGGTGAGCACTGAGGACAGCATCCGAACTCGAATATCACCTGCTCTTCTGCGCTGACGCGTCATTGACTTCGCGCGCCGAGTTCGACAAACGCCACGACGACGTCGTCCAAGTCCGCCGGATGCTGATCGGTCTATTGAAGAAGGTCCGTGCCGCCCCATCCCGCCCTTCTCCGACAACTGACACCTAACGACTCAGCACTCACCACTTTGCACCGACTGCTCAGTACTCAGTTGGGCACTTACGGCGAGAGGCGCCCGATCCGCCATTCGCCGCCAACGCGCGTGTACACGATGCGGTCGTGCAGCCGGCTCGGCCGGCCCTGCCAGAACTCGAACGACTCCGGCGTCACGCGATAGCCGCCCCAGTGCGGCGGGAGCGGCACGTCGTCCGGATGCGCGCGGCGGAGCCGCTCCACCTCGCGCTCGAGCGACTCCCGCGACGCGAGCGGCGCACTCTGGTAGGACGCCCATGCCCCGATGCGGCTCCCGTGGGGCCGCGTATGGAAGTACGCCGCCGTCTCCTCGCGCGACACGCGCGCGACCGTTCCCGTCAGGCGAAGCTGGCGCTGCAGCGCGTCCCACCAGAAGCACAGGGACACGTGCGGGTTCGCGTCGAGCTCCGCGCCCTTCCGGCTGCGGTAATCGGTGAAGAACACGAAGCCGTTCGCGTCGGCGCCCTTGAGAAGCACCATGCGCGCCGACGGACGGCCGTCGGGCGTGCTCGTCGCGAGTGTCATCGCGTTCGGCTCGATCATCCCCGCGTGCAGCGCCTGCTCGAACCACTTCTCGAATTGCGCCAGCGGATCGGGATCCACGTCGCGCTCGGTGAGCGATTCGCGCGCGTACTCGAGTCGAAGGTCGGCCAGGTTCATGCCTGAAACTTAGCCGCCGTCGCGATGACACGCTAAGTTCCTGTTCGATGACTCTTCCCCCCGGCACCGCCTCGCACCGCGCGGAAGGCGACGCGCTCCCGGCGCTCCGCTGCGCCATCGTGACCGTCACCGACTCGCGCACCATCGACACGGACGAGTCCGGCAAGGCCATACAGCGCCTCCTCGACGGCGCGGGGCACGTGATCGCGGACTATACGATCCTCCCGAACAACGAGGCCCGCGTGCGCGGCCACGTGCGCACGCTCATCGCGCGCAC
>PMYN01000132.1 GCA_003171215.1 Gemmatimonadota bacterium
TGCTGTGGAAGCTCGGTCGTCGTGGCGAGCGTACCCGGCACCGGAGTCGAGACATTGGTCGCAGCGATGATCGCCATGACGGACAGTGGCGCGATGGGCGAGAGCGAGAGCTGCAACCGCGACGCGCTGTCCGCCTGCGCCTTGATCATCTGGAGTCCGGTCATCGTGTAGCCGTTCAGCTTGAAGAGCCGCCCGAACGATGTCAGTTGCGGAAACCCGTTGTGGCACATGTTGCAGGCGAGCTTGGTCTGCCGGGAAAAACTCGGGATTCGCGCCGCGTACTTGCTGAGGAACGCAAGCTCCACGCGATCCTTGACCTCACGCGACGCCGGAGGGCGAGGTGCGGAGTCTGAGACGGCTCCAACAGACAGCGTGGCGGCAAGCGCGGCGATCACGAACATCGAGGGCTCCTTGGCAAGTTAATGATTGCGAATGGTCAAACAGTAAGCGTTTGCGGCCCACCGTCCTAATGTTTTGCTGCAAGCGTTCGAATGTAGACGATCACGGACCACTTTTCGTTTTCGCCCAGCGTAGCCTTCGGCATCACGCCGCGACCTTCCGTCATCTTCCAGAAGAGCGCCCCATCGGGCTGAGACTGCACGCGCTCCGACGAGAGATCGGCAGGATGCTTTTCGAGCGAGAACGACTGCGGACCGTCGCCGTGCCCGGCCTTGCCGTGACACTGCTCGCAGTCCCGGTGGAACAGATCGTGCCCCTTCTTCAAGACATCAGTCGTCGGCTGGAGCGGATTCGCCCGGTGGCCCGCGCGCTCCGGCGCGACCCATGAATCGTCCGACGGTCCCTGCGCGCGCGCCGGCGCCGTCGCGAACACCGCGATCAGCATCGCGAGCGTCAGGGTGAGTGTGCGCGCGTGTGCCTCGATCATGGAGATGATGCGTTTGCTCGACATGGTTCACCCTTCCTTTGGCAGGCGATACATCGCAACCAGCTGTGAGACGACGAAACCGTACGTGCTCCAGACACAGAGCAGCAGGGCCATTATTGTGCCCACGAGTGCAAGCGGCACCCGTGTCGACCAGAGCGCGCGTGGAACCTCCACGGGCGTGATGCGGACCGGCTCCGCGCCGCCGAGAATCACCTGCACGGGCGGGACGGCCAGGGCAGGCGGGGATCGCACTTCGATGCTGAACGTCTGCTCGCCGTGGGAATCGCCCGGCAGGCCATGCGGGTATTTCACGGCGGCCGTTCCGTCGCTCAGCGTCTGGTCTTCGCCGAGCGCCATCGTCCCGAACTTGCGGAGGACGGAGAACACCACGACCGCACCGGCGACCGGACGTCCGTTCGCGGTGACGGTGGCCACCAGCATCTCCTCCTTGTCCTCGGTCGTGCGCTTGAGATCGATGTGGGTGGTGGAGGCAGGCGCCGCCGGCGCCTGCGCGCGTGCCGTCGTCCACGGCGAGAGCACCGAAAGTCCGACCGCGACGAGCAGCAACGGCAGCGCGGCTGGCATGGCGCGGCCGGGCATTTTCACCGGAGCCCGAACCGTCGCATGTTCGACTTCCTCCAGTTCCTCGGCGGTCTCCCAGATCGACAGGATCGGGAAGATGCGCGAGAACAGGATGTAGAGCAGCACGAACCCGGCGAACGCGCCGGCCGTGATCGTGCATTCGATCAGGCTCGGGAAGTAGTGCGGCGTGATCCCCGCGTTCTGCGCGGGGATGAACGGCGTCTCCAGCGTCGGCACGATGATCAGGTAGCGCTTGACCCACATGCCGATGTTGATCAGGATCGACGCCGTCATGATCGAGCCCATGGACCGCTTGCTCGGGAAGAGCAACAGTCCGATCGGCACGAAGAGCCCGAACGTCGCCCAGAGCCAGAAGACCGCGCCGACGGTCCCGTTCCCCGCGAGGAGCGCGAGAAGGCGCACGTCGATCTCGGTGCCGCCGTACCAGGTGGTGAGGTACTCGCTCAGCGTGAAGTACGCGTAGAGCAGCGACAGCGCGAGGAGGATCTTCGAGAGTTTGTGGAAATGCTCGGGCCGGAGATAGGCCTCGAGATGGTACGCCTTCCGGAAGATCACCATGGCGGTGATCAGCGCCGCGGTGCCCGAGAAGATCGCACCGATCACGAAATACGGGCCGAAGATGGTGCTGTGCCAGCCTGGCCGCAGCGTCATGCCGAACACCCACGACACCACCGTGTGTACGGAGATCGCGACGGGAATGATGATGACGGCCATCGCGCCGAGCGCGCGCGCCAGGAGGCGGCGATGCTCGGGCGACTCACGATATCCGAGGGAGAGGATCTCATACATGCGGACGAGCCGCGGCGAACGGCCGTGTTCCCGTGCGTGCTTGGCGAGGAGCGGCATGTCGGGGATCATCGCCACGTACAGATAGAAGAAGCTGCCCGTGAGATACGTCGTGACCGACACGAGATCCCACAGGATCGGCGATTGGAACCGGCCGTGGAGCAGCAGGTTCAAGGCGCGGTCTGGGCGTCCCATGTCGATCACCACCATGCTCGCGCCGACGAGCAGCGCGATGCAGGTGATCGCCTCCGCCATACGCGTGATCGGCCGGCGCCATCCGGCGTCGGTCACGCGCAATATCGCCGAGATCAGCGTACCCGCGTGACTGATGCCGATGAAGAAGACGAAATTGGTCATGTACGTGCCCCACGACACGACGTTCCCCATGTCCGTGACGCGGAGGCCGTGCACGAGCTGGTAAATCCAGGCCACGAGCGCGCACCCGACGACCGAGGCGAGACCCGCGATCCACACACGGCCACGACGGCCGAGGGGATCGAGGGTCGCGAGCAGGTCTCGCTCGACGACGGCCTCGTGGGACTCTCCGAGTTTTCTCAATGCCGGGGGATCCACCGGCCAGGGCATCGCGCTCATCGTTGTGTCGCTCCCTTGGAGGCGTTCAGGGTATTTGCGCCGCGCTCGCCGGGCGCCGGATAGCGTCGGTCGGCGGGTGGCAGGTAGTGCACGCGCGGCTGCGTGCCGAGGTCTTCCATATACCGGAAGCCGGCACGGTCGCGGAGCAGTTTCGAGAGCTGCACCGTATCACCCTTGCTGTTGGTGACGGCATCCTCGTTTTCGTCGCCGAAGTAGATGGCGCCCATGGGACACGTGCCCGAGCAGTGCGGCAGTTTTCCCTCGCGCGCCATGTCGGCACAGAAGTCACACTTCTCGGCCGTTCCCACCCGGCGCGGGTAGCCCCACTCCGGTGAGTAGCCTTTGGCTTCCGCTGCAGGCGAATTGTCCGGACGGCTCCAGTTGAACGAACGCGCCGTAAAAGGGCACGCCGCCATGCAGAAGCGGCACCCGATGCAGCGCTCGTTGTCGATCAGGACGATGCCGTCGTCCCGCTTGAACGTCGCACCCACGGGACAGACGCGCGCGCACGGCGGATTGTCGCAGTGGAAGCAGGGACGCGGCAGCCAGTACGGAGCCGTATCCGCTGAATCCTGCATCTTGAAAATGCGCAAATACTCGCGGTCGGCGGGAACGAAATGGCTCTTCGAACACGCCGCGCTGCACTTGCCGCACCCGTCGCAGGCCGCGAGGTCGATCACCATGACCCACTTCTTGCCGGGCACACCTCGCCGGGCTTCGTCGCTGGCGTGCGAGGATGCACCTGATGGCGCCGATGCCAGGACCAGGTCGCCCTCCGCGGTCAGCGCGAGCGTGGCCTCTCCCGCAGGCCGCCCGGACGACTTCGTGCTCTCGTCGGTCGCCGCGTGACTCCTCGTAAGCATACCCGCAGCCGCACCACCCGCGACCACCATTCCTGCCTTTAAGAACTGCCGTCGTTGGATTGTCATGTACATTGCTATTGCACCGACGATGCCACAGTCAGCCATATCGGCGCGCGAGCACCGTTTAACTGATGTAAGCCTTTCGCTCGCAAAGGGTTGTGAGTCGCGACCGAGGCCTGGCAATCACGGTACTTCGGTCATGGCGACCGGCCCATGTGTGACATCCGGTGACGCATTGAGACAACCCACGCGGCGCGAATGAGCGAAACATGCGAGGCGTGACCGGAGGAGGAGCGATGTATTGTTCAGCGCGTAGCCCATGATCAACGTCAACAAGCTCTTCCCGCGCCTGAGCATTCGGGTCAAGCTCGCGATCGCCTTCGCGCTCGTGGCGCTCGGGCCGCTGGCCGTCGTCTCCTTCATGGGCGCGCGCGAAACCGTTCGGCAGATCGAGTCCAACGCGCGGAACGCGCTGGCGTACGACCTCGAGATGGCCGAGACGCAGACCGCACGGGAGATGCAGGCGGCGGAACAGCACGTCGACCTCATCACCAAGATCGTGCAGGGTCCGCTCCTGGAAGATCGCCCGATCACCGGCCGGGCGTTGACGGAAGCGCAGTGGGTCGTCGCGTCGCTCCTGCAGACGGAGCCCTCGCTCTACCAGGTGAAACTCGTTGATGCCGCTGGTCAGTACCGGCTTGTCGTGCGCGCCTCCGGAGGGGACTCGCTCCCCGCCGAGGGCGGCGAGTACTACGCCTGGCGCGCGAGCATCATGCAGCCGCGAACGCGGCTGATCTTCCCCGTGGAGGTCGCGGGTCCGGGTGGGAGCGGACTCGGCCAGCCGCTGCCCGCGGTCGCCATCCTCTTCCCTTTGCACGGCCCGACGGGCGAGTTCCTCGGGGCGGTGATCGGAGAGGCGTACGCGTCGGCACTTTTCGCACAGCTCGATCATGCGTCGCCCGGCTTGACCGGGGTGACCGGCCTCGTGGACGAGGAAGGCCATTTCCTCTACCACTCCGAGCGAAAACGGGACTGGGCCACGCTGCTCGCCACACGCGATCAGGTCAGNNCTCGTCAGCTTCCAGCCACTCTCACTCGGTGGTTCGTCGCGCTCGAAGTTGTCGCTGTATCGGGCCGTGCCGCTCGCGACGCTGAGGGCGCCCGCGCGCGGATTCATCGCGTCGGTGCTGCTCGCCGCGGCGCTGGTGACGCTGCTCGTCCTCGGACTCGCGGTGGTCGCGGCCGATCAGTTCACGAAACCGATTTTCCGGATCCGGAACGCGACGTGGCGTCTGGCGCGCAACGAACCGGTACAGCCACTCGGAGTCGAAACGAACGACGAGTTCGAGGACCTCGCACGCGATTTCACGATGGTCGCACAACAGATCGCGGAACACAGGGCTCAGCGCGAGGCCTTCATCGCCGAACGCACGACCCTGCTCGAGCAGACGCATGCCGAACTCACGGACATCCTGGAACACTCCGCGGACGGGATCATCGGGCTCGACCCCGCTGGTGTGGTGCGGATCTGGAACCACGGAGCCGAGCGGCTGTTCGGCTACTCGAGCGACGAGGCGATAGGCCGGCACATCGACGACGTGCTGAGACCGAGCGACGACAAGGCCGTTCGCGAGCGAACGGTGCTGCAGCGCGAGTTCGAACGAGAGCATGCCGTCGTGAATTTCCTCACGGAAGTGCTCGCGAAGGACGCGACGCCGATCAGGATCACGCTGACGCAGACGATGATCACCGCGCCGGGCGGTCGCTCGCTCGGCTCGTCATTGATCGTGCGCGACAACCGGCTCCAATCCCGCCTCGAGGACCAGATGCGGCGCTCAGAGCGTCTCGCCGTCATCAGCGTCATGGCGGCAGGTCTCGCACACGAGATCAACAATCCGCTTGCGATCATCGGCAACCGGATCGAGTGCATGCAGCGTGACATCCGCGACCACTGGAGCGACAGCCCGCTCGCCGCCGACATCGACACCCT
Source organism: Gemmatimonadota bacterium (assembly GCA_003171215.1). GTDB lineage: Bacteria > Gemmatimonadota > Gemmatimonadetes > Gemmatimonadales > Gemmatimonadaceae > Fen-1231. The sequence goes on from PMYN01000132.1 coordinate 5,723, forward strand.
GCAGCAACACGTCGAACGGCTCCGCGATCTGACATCGAGCCTCCTGCGTTTCGCGCGCGATGAACAGCAGGACGCCGGCCCCATCGCGCTCGGCGCAGTGGCCGAGAGCACGGTCGCGTTGTTGCGCAGGACGTTCGCCACGCGGCGGCTGGACCTGGCACTCGTCGTCGAGGCCCCGGTGCCGTCCATCGTCGGGCACGAGAAGGCGATCGAGACCGTGATCGTCAACCTCCTGCTCAACGCGGCCGATGCCACGCCGGCCGGCGGAGTCGTCACACTCACCATTCGTGCCAGCGCCGGAAATGACGCGGCCGAGATCGAGGTGTGCGACACCGGCCCCGGCGTTCCCCCCGGTCTCCGCGAGCGCGTGTTCGAGCCGTTCTTCACGACGAAGGAAGCGGGACGCGGCACGGGGCTCGGGCTCACCGTCTGCCGGAGCATCATCGACCGGCATCGGGGTACCATCATGCTCGACATGGCGCCTGGCGGCGGCTGCCGCTTCGTGGTGAGGCTGCCTTTGGAACCAATAGGGACGACATGGAAAGAGCTCGCGTACTCATAATCGACGACGAGCCGGCGATGCTCGAGAACTGCGAGCGCCTGCTCACACGCGAGGGCTATGCGTGTGTCACGCTCGGGGAACCGCTGCGGTTTCGCGAGGTGGCACGCGACGTGGAGCCGGACGTCATCATCACCGACCTCCGGATGCCGGGCGCGGACGGCATGACGATACTCGCCGCGGCCGTGGCCGATGAAGCTGCCCGGCCGGTCATCGTGATGACCGCGTACGCTACCGTCGCGTCGGCCGTGACCGCCGTACGCGAAGGCGCGTTCGACTACCTCACGAAGCCGTTCACGGCGGACCAGCTCCTCGTCGCCGTCGAGCGCGCGGCGCGCTACCGCGGACTGACCGTGGAGAACCGCTCGCTCCGTCGGCAGGTCGCACGCACGCTCGGCGGCGACGGCATCCTTGGCTCCAGCCCCGTCATGGCGCGGATGCTCGAGCAGGCCGGCAAGGTGGCACCCACCGATGCAAGCGTGCTCATCACCGGCGAGAGCGGCACCGGCAAGGATCTCGTCGCCCGCTTCATTCACGCCCATTCCCTGCGCAGCGCCGGACCGTTCATCGCGGTCGACTGCGCCGCGATGCCGGCCGGCCTGCTCGAGTCGGAGCTGTTCGGGCACGAGCGCGGAGCGTTCACCGGGGCGGTGCAGCGGACGAAAGGACTCCTGTTGGACGCGAATGGCGGCACCGTATTCCTCGACGAGATCGCCGAACTCTCCACGACACTCCAGTCGAAGCTGCTCCGCGTACTGGAACAACGGCAGATGCGGCGCCTGGGTGATTCTCGCCTCATCGAACTCGATATCAGGGTCATCGCGGCCACGAACCGCGACATCGAGCAGGCGGTCGCCAAGGGTGATTTCCGGGAGGATCTATTCTACCGGCTCAACGTCGTCCACCTGAACCTCCCGCCATTGCGCGGACGCGCCGGCGATCTCCCGCTCCTCATGAACGCATTCATCGAGGAGTTCGCGAGCGCGGCGCGGCGCAGGCCGCCTCAGGTGATGCCCGATGCCTGGGTCGCGCTGGAGCGCCACGGTTGGCCCGGCAACGTGCGCGAGCTGCGGAACGCCGCGCAACGCCTGGTCGTGCTCGACGACGACGGGCGCATCACCGCCGACGATCTCAGCAGCGCGCTGCATCACACCGTCCAGAAGCGCCCGGACGAAGTCGCGCAGTGGCCGGTCGACTACGCCGCCGCACAGCACCGCGCGCTTCGAGAGTTCCGCGCGGAGTATGTGACGCGGTTGCTCGAACTCCATGGCGGCAATGTTTCGCGCGCCGCGGTGGCGGCCGGGGTGAGCCGTCGCACGCTGCACCGATGGCTGGCGGAACTCGCGCCGGCCAACGAGGAACGAACCCCATGAGCCGTCGTCGGATGTTTGCGTGCCTCGTCCTGTTCTCGATCGCACCGATCGCCGCTGGAAGCGCACAGACCGGCTCGATCGGCGGCACCATCACCGCCGCGGGGACCGCCGTCGCCGACGTGGTCGTCTACCTCGTACCGGCGGCGACGTCCGGCCGGGGCGCAGCCGCCCCGGTCGCGGCCGAGATGGACCAGCGGGCGCTGCACTTCATTCCGCACGCCATCGTCGTCTCGCCGGGCTCGACGGTTTCGTTCACCAACAGCGACCGCGTGATGCACAACGTGTTCCACCCGCCCAAGGGCGGCAGTGCCTTCGACCTCGGCCTCTTCGGGCCCGGAGAGCGTCGCAGCTTCGTGTTCGACCACGAGGGCGCGTTCGTGATCTTTTGCCACGTGCATCCGGAGATGGTCGGATATGTGGTGGTGCTCGCGACTCCCTGGCGCGCCGTGACGGATGACCGCGGCCGCTTTACGCTCGAAAATGTGCCCACGGGCTCGTACGTGCTTCACACATGGAGCGGCAAATTTGCGGAACATCTCCAGCAGGTATCAGCCGGTTCCGATCAAAGCGCGCACCTCGAGATCTCGCTTGCTCGCGGCGTGCCGGTCGATCCGCGCGCGCTGCCGGACCCGCGTCGCGCCCCTTGAAGCAGCGTCCGGCGGCGTTTGCGCGGCTTACGCGTCGACAGCGGTGGAGCTGATTCCATAGAAGATGAGGGCGGAGAAGCAGTCAGCTCCTCCGCCCTCACTCGTTCAGCGAACCACTAGCGAACCACTAGCGAACCCTTACGGCAGTTCGATGACCACCACCCGACGGTTCAGCGCGCGTCCCGCCGGATTGTCCTGGCCATTGAGCTCGTTGTCCGCCACCGGCTGCGTCTCACCAAAGCTCCTGGTGCTCACGCGATCGGCGTGGATTCCCTGCGAGCCGAGATATGACTTGACCGATTCCGCGCGGCGCATGCCGAGCTTCATGTTGTAGTCGTCGCTGCCCTTGCTGTCCGTGTTGCCCTGGATCTCGACGCGCACATCGTCGTGGTCCTTCAGATAGCGGACCGCGACGCCGAGCGTGTCCTTCGCGCCCTTCGTAAGCGTGCTCTCATTGAACTGGAACAGCACGGCCTTGAGCGTGAACAGTTCACGCGCACGGGCGGGAGCCGGAGCGGGCGGCGGCGTGCACATGCACGGCTTGATGTTGTTCACCGAATCGCGCAGCCCGCGATAGTCGCCTTCGAAACGGCGCCTGCGCGCCTGCTCATCGGCACTCACGGAATCCGCACGCTGCACGGGCGGACCGGCGACTTCGACCGTCCGCACCTCATGGTGCGGCTGGCGATACAGGCTCAGGCCCAGCGTGGCGCGCTGATACGACTTCCAGCTGTAATTCGCGAGCCAGTCGTTCTGCACGTCGATCCGCAGGGCCGCATTGTCGCTCAGCC
>PMYN01000067.1:0-24688 GCA_003171215.1 Gemmatimonadota bacterium
GTGACTCCGGAGATGGTGTACGCGACGACGGTAAAGTTATCGCGTTGGGTCGTCGCGTGCATCCGCCCGTTATCTTGTTACGGTGCCAAAACCGAACAACAAATCGAGGGTCCGAATCGTGCCGAAAGACTATCCCGATCACCACGACGCCGAACTCGTCCTGAAGCTCTACGAGCTGCGCCAAGAGCCCGTCCTTCGCGAGTCCCGCAAAACGATGGGTGCGTGGTTCCCGAAGACGGTGGACGGTTTCATGAAGATCATGAAGCCCGATCACCCCGACAACGCGGCATTCCGGCAGGTCTCGGGCTATTGGGAGATGGCGTTCGGCATGGCGAAGCACGGCGTGATCCACGCCGAGTTTCTCATCGAGAACAGCGGTGAGGGACTCTGGTTCTATGCCCGCGTCGAGCGCTTCGTGGAGGAGCTCCGCAAGACGACCAGTCCGCGCCTGTACCTGAACGCGGAGTGGGTCGCGAACAACACGGATTTCGGAAAGGAGCTCATGCCCCGCTACCGCGCTCGCATCGAGGCGATGACTGCGGCCAAGTAGCGCAAGTAGCGGTCGCCCTACATTTTCGGCCTGCCGTCCATCTCCTGGATCGTCTTGGTGGACGCCGGCCGTGATTTCTGCAGCCGTTTGGCGACCCGTTCCGCCGTCGCGAGCGCGCGCAGCACGTTCTCGCCAGCGAGCTTCTTCAGGTCGGCGTCGCTCCATCCCCGCGTGATGAGCTCCGCGAAGAGCATCGGATACTTCGACTGATCCTCGAGGCCGACCGGAAGATCGTCGTCCACTCCGTCGAAGTCGCTGCCGATCCCGACGTGATCGGCGCCGGCGATCCGCTTCACGTAGTCGATCTGGTCGGCGACGTCCTTGAGCGTAGCCCTGGGTGCGGGGTGCGCCGCATCCCATGCCTTCAGTTCGCGCGCGACGGCCGTGGAATCGCGGCCCGCGCGCTTCGCGTCGCTCGCGACCATCGCGCGAGCCACATCGTGCGCGCGCACGATCGGCGAGTCGAAGCTGGGGACGAACGTCACCATCACCACGCCGCCGTTCTTCTGCATCCGGCGCAGGATGGAGTCGGGCACGTTGCGCGGATGGTCGACGAGCGCGCGCGCCGACGAGTGCGAGAAAATCACCGGCGCCTCGGTGACGTCGAGCGCGTTGCTCATGACGCCCGGCGAAACGTGCGAGAGATCCACCAGCATCCCGAGCCGGTTCATTTCGCGGACCACTTCGCGTCCGAAGTTCGTGAGCCCGCCGTGCTTCGCGCTGTCGAGCGCGGCGTCGGCCCAGTCGAGCGTCACGTTGTGCGTGAGCGTCATGTAGCGCGCGCCGAGCGCGTAGTAGGCTCGCAGCGCGCCGAGCGAGTTCTCGATCGCGTGTCCGCCTTCCATGCCGAGGAGCGATCCGACCTTCCCGGCCGCGAACGCCGCGCGCATGTCCGCGGCCGTGGACGCGGCGACGAGCGCCTCGGGATACTTCGCGATCAGTCGCCGCGCGATGTCGATCTGCTCGAGCTGAAAGCGCGCATACCCCGAGTCGCGAACCTCGCCCGGAACGTACACGGACCAGAACTGTCCGCCGAGCTTGCCCGAGCGCATGCGTGCGATATCGGTCTGGTGCGGCGTGCGCTTTCGCAGGTCGTACGCCTCGACGTCTCGCGGCGCCGCCGTGTTCTCGCGGATCGCCCAGGGCAAGTCGTTGTGGCCGTCGATCAGCGGGGTGGTGGACAGCAGCTCTTTCGCGTGAGCGAGTGCGGCATCGGGCGAGAGCGTTTTCGACTGCGCGTGGGCCGATACCGATGCGCCGAGCGCGGAGATGAGCAGGACAATGTGGATTGGTCGCATCATTGATTCTCGCATTTCGCCGTGAGATGCGATAGCACCCTCGGTCGCCCCGGTCCTGGCCCGACAGCTATCGAACGTCAGCGGTCACCCGACAGCGTTCAGCCCGTTTGTTCGTCTCGGGGGTATAATTTTTCATGATGAAGCCTACCCGATTCCTCGCCTTGGCCTGCGCCTCAGTCGTTGCGCTGGCCGCCGCCGGCGCGCAGGACGCCCCGAACCTCCGCGGCACGGTAAAGTCCGTTTCCGGCAATCCCATCGAGGGCGTCGAAGTCCGCATCGAGGGCTCGAGTTTCGTCACGCGCTCGGGCCGCGACGGGACCTTCGCGTTCGTCAACGCTCCCAAAGGCCCCCAGCTTCTCCTGTTCCGCCTGCTGGGCTATCTCCCAGCGACGAGCGAGGCGCGCGTGCCGACGGCCGATCCGGTGGAGGTGTCGATGCTCCCCACTCCGCGGAACCTCGACACGGTAAGAGTCGTCGCGTCGATGAACATCCTCGCCGGCGTCGTCGTGGACCATAAGGACAAGCCGATCCCGGGCGCGACGGTCGAGATGCTGGCCGGCCCGCTCACGACCGTGACCACCGACTCGAGCGGCTGGTTCACCTTCACCTCGGTCAGGGACGGATCAGTGCTCGTGCGGGCGCGCAAGCTCGGATTCTCACCGCTCACCACGAGCATCCGGCTCGAGGACTGGCGCGGGCTCGTGATTCACCTTGAGCCGATCGACGACAAGCTCACGGGTTCGCGTCTCGACGACGCGAGCGGCTTCGGCAACACGAGCACGTTCGTGTGGCGGGAGACGCAACAGCGCCTTGGCATGAAGGGCGTACGCGCGGTCGTCATTCCCCGCGAAGAGCTCGCGCCCTTCGACGAGTACCCGCTCGATCAGGCCATCGTGAGAACCAAGACGGGCGCGATCGAAACATCGGACCTCAATGCGGCCCGCGGAAACATCTGCGTCCTGCTCAACGGCAAGAACACGGTGGGGCCGTCGACACTCGGCAACTTCAGGACTGAAGAAGTCGAATTCGTCGAGCTCTATCCGCCCGGCACGGAAGTGTCGGGCTCAGCGCAGCGGTACCTGCGGTCGGCGGGGTGCCGGCGGGTTCAGACGCCGGGGTCGTTCACGTCGGGGGTGTTTTACGCGGTGGTGTGGCTCAGGCCGTAGCAACGGACAACATCGAGTAATCCGTCATTGGTCATTGGTACTTGGTGATCGGCGGTGCAGCCAATCACCAACGACCAATGACCAACAACCGATTACTCGCTCTAGCAGTTAGTACCGGTAGTGCTCGGATTTGTACGGCCCGTCCAACGGCACCCCGATGTACGCCGCCTGGTCAACGGAAAGCTTCGTCAGCTTGACCCCGAGCTTGTCCAGGTGCAGCCGCGCGACCTTCTCGTCGAGCCGCTTCGGCAGCGTGTACACCTTCTTCTCGTACGACGCGTTGTTCGTGTGCAGCTCGATCTGCGCCATCACCTGGTTCGTGAATGATGCCGACATCACGAAGCTCGGGTGTCCCGTCGCGCAGCCGAGGTTGAGCAGGCGTCCCTCGGCGAGAATCAGCACGCTGTGCCCGTCGGGAAAGACCCACTCGTCGTACTGCGGCTTGATGTTGATGCGCTCGATGCCGGGGTAGGACTTGAGGCCCGCCATGTCGATTTCGTTGTCGAAGTGACCGATGTTGCCGACGATCGCCTTGTCCTTCATCCGCGCCATGTCCGCGACGTTGATGATCCCCTTGTTTCCCGTCGCGGTGATGAAGATGTCGGCCGTCGTGACGACGCTCTCGAGCGTGGTGACCTGATAGCCCTCCATCGCGGCCTGCAGCGCGCAGATCGGATCGATCTCCGTGATGATCACGCGTGCGCCCTGTCCCTCGAGCGCCTGCGCGCATCCCTTCCCCACGTCTCCGTAACCCATCACCACGGCAACCTTGCCGGCGAGCATGACATCGCTCGCCCGCAGAATTCCGTCGGTGAGCGAATGACGGCAGCCGTAGAGGTTGTCGAACTTCGATTTCGTGACCGAGTCGTTCACGTTGATCGCGGGGAACAGCAGCGTGCCCGCCTGCATCATCTCGTAGAGGCGGTGCACACCCGTCGTGGTCTCCTCGGACACGCCGCGGAGGCCGGCGGCGACCTTCGTCCACCGCTGCGGGTGCGCCGCGAGCTCCGTGCGCAGCAGATCGAGGATCACGCCGTACTCCTCGCTGTCGTTCACCGGATTGTGCGCGGGAACGCGTTTTGCCTTTTCGAATTCGACGCCGCGGTGCACGAGCAGCGTCGCGTCGCCGCCGTCATCGAGCAGGAGATTCGGGCCGGTGCCGTCGGGCCACATCAGCGCCTGGTCGGTGCACCACCAGTATTCCTCGAGCGACTCGCCCTTCCACGCGAACACCGGCGTGCCGCGTGGATGCGCCACGGTTCCGTCCTTGCCGACTGCCACCGCGGCGGCCGCATGGTCCTGCGTCGAGAAGATGTTGCAGCTCACCCAGCGCACGTCGGCGCCGAGCTCGACGAGCGTCTCGATGAGCACCGCGGTCTGCACGGTCATGTGGAGCGAGCCCATGATCTTCGCGCCGGAGAGGGGCTTCTTCCCCTTGTACTCGGCGCGCAGGGCCATGAGTCCCGGCATCTCGTATTCGGCGAGGCGAATCTCCTTGCGGCCGAATTCGGCGAGCTCGAGATCCTTTACCTTGAACGATTCGCGTCCGGCGGTGCGGGCGGCGTCGAACGGATGTGGTGCGGCGGCGAGTGTGGCCATCGGGCGGTTGTCGGCGGTTAGTGTTGGACTGCTGTTTTGTGCAGCACGGCGGAAAAGAGCGTCGGTCCCTTCGAGTGTGCGGGCGCGGGCAGCGACGCGAAGCGGCAGGATTCGAAGCCGGCCTGCTCGCTCCAGCGCGTGAGCTGTTCCTCACCGAAGCCGAGCCAGACGTGACCCATCGTCTGCCGGTACTCGGTGCGGTCATGCGGCATCATGTCCACGATCAGCACGCGTGCGTCCTTCTTGAGCGCGCGATGGATGCCGGCGAGCGCGAGCGCCGGCTCGGTGACGTAGTGCAGCACCAGCGAGAGTATCGCCACGTCGAGTTCGCCGGACTCGACCGGAAGCGATTCGAGCGTTCCCTCGCGCACGTCGACGTTCGGCCGGGAGGCGAGACGGGCACGGGAGGCGCGCAGCATCGCCGGCGACTCATCGACGGCAACCACCCGCTTCACGAACGGCGCCATCGCTTCCGCGAGCTGGCCGGTTCCGCAGCCGAGGTCGCCGACGGTCCAGCGCGCGTCGAGCAACCCGAGCAGGGCGAGGAGTTCCGTGCGCGCGCCGAAGAGGTCGGCGCGGAGCCGGTCCCACTGCGCCGCGCTGGAGGCGAAGAACTGCTGCGAGGTGGAGTGTCGCGCGGCCATCACGCTGCGCACGCGCTCGGCGTCGCGCGCCGCGGTCGCCATCGCGCCGACTTCCTCGCGCACGGATTGCCAGAGATGGCGGGCGCTGGCATCGAGCTCGCGCGCGACCATGCGGTAGCGATTGCTGGTGCCATCTTCGCGCGACGCGACCCAGCCGGCATCCGCGAGCGCGCGCAGGTGCCGGCTCACGGTGGATTGCGGCAGCTGCAGGGCCGATCGCAGTTCGCTCACCGTGAGCTCGTGGCGCTCGAGCACAAGCAAAAGCCTCGCGCGAATGGGATCGGCGAGGGCGGTGAGGCGGTCGAAGACGGGATTATGTTTCATCCTTATATCCGGATGAAAGAACATCCCTCCTTGCCCTTATGTCAAGTCACCCCTCGATCCGGATTCCTTTTCCGCATTCCGCATCGGGTCGAATCTCCTCACTCATTTCTTCTCCCGCATCCCGCATCCATCTCGCCATTCAACTCTGCTGTCCGCGCTCCAATTCAGCGGTCGATTCGCGCAACGCATCACCCACCCAGCAGTGCATCCCCACTGAAGCGAGCCCCGCTCCGCCGAACGCGCGCCGATACTCGGCTGCGGACCGGTGATGCCACGCGCGCTTGTCCCCCTCGACCGCGTCTCCGCTCGTGTACGCCTCGAGGTACGCGACGCCGCCGAGCAACTTCGCGACAGAGCGCAATCCGGTTGTCAGATCGAGGGCCGGCACGTATTGCAGCACGTCGCAGCACACGATCACGTCGAACGGCCCGCGCAGCGACCGTTCGATCCGGCCGAGCGCACCGAACGTCCCCATCCGGATTCCGCGCCGCTTCCCGAATCGCGCGATCACGTACTCGCTCGAGTCCACCCCGATGTATCGAATCCCCGGCCGCAGCTTCTTCAGCGGCGCGCGCCAGGCGCCCTCGCCGCAGCCGACGTCGAGCACCGATCGCACGCGGCGGAGCAACAGCGCCTCCGCGATCGACACCACGAGGTGAACCTTTCGCGCGACCGCCGCAGCCGTCGCCACGCGCACGCGGGGATCCCGGTACCAGCGATCGAAATACGCGCGGTCGTACGTCTTCTTCGCCGTCGCGGGCGCGGCCACGTTGCCGCGAGTCAGCTCGAGCGCATGAAGAGGCACCCCGCCTCTTCCGCGCGCGACGTCGCGAACACGCCGGACGGCATGCGGATGACCCCCGGCAACACGGAATCGATCATCGCCTGCTGCGCCTTTTCCCTCGGAATGCCCTCGGCCTTTGCGAGTGCTCCCGCGTGACGCATCAGGGCGAGATTGCAGCAGAGCACGATCGCGCCGCGTGCGATCAGCGAGTCGACGCCGCCATCCGGAAAGGTCATCAGATTCTTGTCGCCGGCCTTCAGATTCACGAACGGGTTTCGCTTGGTGGGCTCGCCCGTGGTGGGATCCTTGAGCTTGTCGTCGTCACCGAGCTTGAGTCGCGCCCACATGTCGTCGTTGAGCGCCACCGGCAGCCCCTTGTGCCGGAACACGAGCACCACGGCCATGTCCGCGTCGATCGTCTTGTACACCTCGCTGTACCCGTTCAGCCAGACGACGGCGTTGGTCAGAGCCATCCCTTCCGCCATCCCCGGCGCGTCGAATACCTGGCGGTGCTTCGCGCGCTGCACGCGATCGACCCACGACATGTCCCACCCGCCCTGTGGCGGCGGGGCGGGCGTGCCCTGCGCGAACAGCTCGGTGGCGCCGAGCCCCGTCGCGGCGAGCGCGGCGGCGTTGGCGATGAAACGGCGGCGACTCGGTTTCGCGTCGTCAGCGGACATGCGGGTGGCCTCGGCGATGGTGAGGCTATAAGGTATTGCCGAGAGACTCGCACCGCCTAGCCCCGAGACTCACTTCCATTTCCAGGAATCACGATCGATGGCCGACGAACTTTCCCGACGCGACTGGATGAAGATCGTCGGCGCCGCGGGCGGCGGATCGGTGCTCGCGACGAACTCCGCCGCCGCCGGGACCGCTGAAGCCGCCGCGCCCGCTGCGGATGCGGCGCGCGCGGAGATTCTTCCGCTCACGTCCACCAGCGAAGTGTTCGTCCCGCCGCGCGGCCGCGCCTTCAACAAGTTCAGTTTCGATTTCCCCGAGCCGTCGGTCGCGTTCGACAATCTGCGCTTCGGTTTCATCGTGTTCGGCCGCGACAACGCCTACGCGATGGACCCGCACGGCATGGAGGCCACGGCCACTCCGGGCGGAATGCGGATCGCCTGCAAGGGCTTCACCTGGGCCGGCGGCCAGGAGAAGCACGACGGCACGCTCGTCGCGCAACTTCGCAAGACCGCTGACGGCGTCGACATCGAAGTCACGGCGACGATGGACCAGCCGGTCAAGACGGTCACGTCGATCGTCCGCGGCGTGCCCCGCGGAAAGCTCTCCAGCTCCGGCGGCGACTTCGCCGACGTGCGCGACAACGAGGTCCTCCTCGGCTACCCGTTCGGCGGCGGCGATCTCTTCAACGCAGGCGGACTCACCACTCCCGTGGCGGTGATCCAGAGCGCCGACGACGCGTACATGACGATCTCATCGCTCGACGACAAAGTCCGCACGAAGCGCATGTACTTCGCGCCGGGCGAGAACGGATACAAAGTCGAGCTGATTCACGAGGGCGAGGGCTGGCTCGACCAGAAGACGATGCGCGTCCCGACTTGGCGAATCTCGCGCACGAAGACTCCCGAAGCCGCATACGCCGCGCACTACGAACACATTCGCACCGCGTATCACTTCCCCGACTACGCGACGCGACCCGATGTTCCCGCGTGGCTCCGCGACACCGCGCTCGTGCTCACGCTACACGGTCAGCACTACACCGGCTACATCTTCAATGACTACGCGAAGCAGCTCGAGATCCTGCGCTGGGTGAACACGCAGATTCCGGGCAAGCGCGTGCTCGCGTTTCTCTCCTCATGGGATGGCCGCTATTACTGGGACTATCCGAATTATAAAGTGAACGACCGCATGGGCGGCGACGCCGCGTTCCGCGCGCTCGTGACCGAAGGCCAGAAGATGGGCTTCCGCATGATGCCGATGTTCGGGATGAACACCGCCAACAAGAAGCAGCCGGGCTGGGCGCGCATCGCCGACGCGGTCACGCACAAAGTCGACGGCGACGAAGTCGACCTCAACTGGGTCGACTGGGACAACGACCGACACCAGGAAGGGTGGCTCGGCTACATGAACCTCGGCGTGCCGTCATGGCGTAATCATCTCCAGGGGCGCATCGACGAGATGATCACCAAGTACGGCGTGGACGCGTACTTCCTGGATATTGCCGGCGGCTGGATCAACGATACGAAGGCCGACATGCACGCGGGGATGCGCACGATGGTGAACGAGCTGCGCGCGAAGCACCCGCAGGTGCTCGCGTGCGGCGAGATGCACTACGACGCAATGCTCGAGTTCATTCCGCTCTACCACTCGGGCGGCGGCGCGAAATACGCGAAGGACTACATCCAGCGGCACGCGAAGTTCTTCTCGCACCTGAGCACGCCCGCGCCGGGCCGCGGCAGCTCGGGCGTGCACGAGGCGGGATTCGGACGGTTCAACACCGAGACGCTTCAGCTCAACGCGTCGTCGATTCCTACGCTGCAGTTTGTCGACGACACATTCGAGAAGCAGCGCGAGACGGCCGCGGCGGTGATCACGAAGGCGCGCGAGCGCGCGGGGATCTGATGCTCGAGACGCTGCGCGCAGAAGTCCTGAAGGCCAACGTCGAGTTGTCGCGGCGCGGCCTGGCGAAGCACACGTTCGGCAACGCCAGCGCGATCGATCGCGCGGCCGGCCGCGTGCTGATCAAGCCGAGCGGCGTGCCGTACGAGACGATGACGGCCGCCGACATGGTGATCACCGATCTCGACGGGAAGGTCGTCGAGGGCACGCTCCGTCCCTCTTCGGATCTCGCGACGCACCTCGAGCTCTATCGCGCGTTCGGGGAAATCGGCGGCGTGGTGCACACGCATTCTCACTATGCCACCGCGTGGGCGCAGTCGCTGCACGAGATCCCCTGCCTCGGCACGACGCACGCGGATTATTTCCGCGGCGCGGTGCCCTTGACGGAGACGCTCACCGACGAAGAGATCGCGTCGGAGTACGAGAAGAACACCGGCCTCGCGATCGTGCGTCGATTCCACGACCTCGATCCGATGGAGATGCCGGCAGTGCTGGTGGCGAGCCACGCGAGCTTCGTCTGGGGTCCGACGGTGGGCGCCGCCGTGGAAACGGCCGACATCCTCGAGGAGGTCGCGCGCATGGCGTATCATGCGCTCACGCTCGATCCGGGCGGCGAACAGATCGGCGACGCGCTCCTGGACCGGCACTTCCTGCGCAAGCACGGCGCGCAGGCGACGTACGGCCAGGGAAGAGGACGCGGACGCTCGCAGAACGCCTAGCGCTTCTTCCTTCCGCCGCGCGGACGCGGGCGGCGCGCCGGCTCGGGTTCCGGCGCTCCGTCCAGATACGGTGAAGGCTCGTCGCTGTACGGAGACGCGCCGAAATGTTCGTCGGGCCGGAACACGTGACGCGCCTTCCGGCGCGGCACCGGCGCGGCCACCGGCGCGGGAACCGGCGGGAGCGCGGTCGCGTTCCCTGCCATGGGCCGGAGGATGTCGAGGATTCCGGCGCTGAGGTGCTGTCCGTACACGTAGAGATGACGAGCCCGCGTCTTGTGCCCGAGCACCCAGGCGAGGAACGACTTGTCGGCCTTCGCGGTGTTGCACGTCTTGCACGCCAGCACGAGGTTGTCACGGCGATCGTAGGCGGACTGGCCCCGGCGCGGCGTGACGTGGTCGAGCGTCAATGTGCGAGCGGTGAAGGTGCGGCCGCAGTAGGCGCACACCGGGCCGAGCGTGTCGAGCAGCCACCGCCGCGTCTCGGCGTACGCCGCTCGGCCGGTGGACACGGATGTCTCCTGTTCGTGGGCGCCGCCGTGGCGGAAATGACGGCGGCGCTTGCGGGGGGTCGCCATGCCAAAAGATACAGGACGCGCGCCCGAAGATTGCTGTCTAGCGCCGCGCCTCGACCGCGATCGCGCGAAGATCCGGAAGGATTCCACCAATCGCGACCGGATCCGATTCCGGAGCACCGAGTGAGAAATAGAGCGATCTCCAATGAGCGAACAGCCGGTCGTAGCGCGCCTTCACCGCGCGATCCGGTTGCACCGTGCGATACGGCGGGCACAGCGCCTTCTGCGCCTCCTCGATCGTCTTGAACGTTCCCGCCGCCAGGAACGCGAAGATCGCCGACCCCAGACTCGTGATCGATCGCTCCGGCACGAGCACCGGCTTGCCGAGCACGTTCGCGTAGACCTGGTTGAGCACCTCGTTCTTCTGCGGGATTCCGCCGCCGTGGATCACGCGATTGATCGGCACGCCGTGCTCGGCCAGGCGCTCGAGAATCACACGCGTGTGAAACGCTGTGCCTTCGATCGCGGCGAACAGGTGGTCCTGTGCCGTTGAGTTCAGATTCCAGCCAAGCGTGACGCCGCCGAGACTCGGGTTCACGAGCACCGTGCGGTCGCCGTTGTCCCACGAGATGTGGAGCAGCCCGGTCTGCCCGGCACGGAACGACTCCATTCCTTGTGAGAGTTCGGCAACGCTCTTTCCACTGCGAGCCGCGAGCGCCTCGAACAGATATCCGGTGGCCGAGAGACCGGCTTCGATGCCGACGTACGCCGGATGGATCGAGCCCTTCACCACGCCGCACAGCCCGGGAATGCGGCCCGTCTCCCTCGCGATCGCCATGATGCACGTCGCCGTGCCGACCACGTTCACGACGTCACCCTCCGCGATGCCGGCGCCGATCGCGTCCCAGTGCGCATCGAACGCGCCGACGGGAATCGGAATCCCTTCGCGAAGGCCGAGCTTCTTCGCCCACTCGGACGTGAGCCGCCCGGCGAGGTGATCGCTCGTGAGATATCGGCCGCGCAGCGCGTCGCGCGAGTTCGAGAGGAGCGGATCCACCTTCGCGAGGAATTCCTTCGAGGGCAGATCGCCGTCCCAGAGCCATTTGTGGCCCATCGCGCAGATGCTGCGCGGCACCTCATCGGGATCGGTGATGCCGCAGAGCACCACCGCGACCATGTCGCAATGCTCGAGCGCCGCGACGAGCGATCCCCGCTTGTCCGGATTGTGCCGCAACCAGTGCAGCAGCTTCGCGAACCCCCACTCCGACGAATAGACGCCGCCACACGCATCGATCGCGCCCAGGCACTCACCGTGCGCGACGCGTGTGATCAGCGCCGCTTCTTCGTGCGCGCGGTGATCGCACCAGAGATAGTAGTCGTCGAGCGGAACGAGTCCCTTCCCCACCGGGATCACGGTCGATCCCGTGGTGTCGAGCGCGATGGCCTCGATGCTCGCGCCGGCCACCTTCGACGCTTCGAGCGCGGTCTTCATGGCCGCCACGAGCGCGTTCATGTGCGCCTCGTGCGACTGCGTTGCGAAGTCCGGATCATTGCGGTCGCGCTTCACCGGATACTCGGAGACGCCCCACCCGAGCGAGCCGCGCACGCTGTCCACGATGGACACGCGCACGCTCTGCGTGCCGAAATCGACTCCCGCGACTATCGCCATCTGCAGGATGTTGTTCGTCTGCCATCCGCCGTCTGCGGTCTGCCGTCTTGCTTCATCGGTGCCGCAGCACGTCCCAGCCGAGATAGCGCGTCGTCGCCTCGTGCACCGAGTCGGCGACCAGCGTGAGGTTGCCGGCGACGTGATGCTCGAAGCCGTTCGCGCAGATGTGGTGGAGGAGGTCCTGCAACCGCGGGATCTCGACGACGCCGGCGCCGCCGAACGTCGAGAGCGGATCGTTCGTGAACCGCCCCTCGCCCACGTACCCGCGGATCCGACCCGTGCGCTCATCGGTCGAGAATCGCGCGAAGCTCATCGGGCCGGCCTTCACGCGTCCGACCATCGTGCCGAACGTGTTCTCCTTCCCCACCGTTCCCGCGATGATCTCCTGGTAGTCCATCCTCACGTCGTCGAAGAACGCCTTCGGC
This sequence comes from Gemmatimonadota bacterium, assembly GCA_003171215.1. Lineage (GTDB taxonomy): Bacteria > Gemmatimonadota > Gemmatimonadetes > Gemmatimonadales > Gemmatimonadaceae > Fen-1231. The sequence goes on from PMYN01000067.1 coordinate 12,268, forward strand.
AGGTTGCTGCAGTGGAAACAGACGGCCTTGTCCGGATCCTCACCGTAGTTGTTGTTCCAGTCGAGCAGCGCGCTCGGCGTTCCCGACGCGAGCGTCAGCGCATACATGCTCACGGTGCCGCAGACGTCCACTTCGCACGCGCTCGGCAGCAGCTCGTTGCTCATCATCGACATGATCGTGCACGGCACCACGCCGAAGAACTCCTCCAGCGACGTCCAGCACTGCACCGCGCTGATCGTCACGTCGGCCTCGGCCATCCAGCCGTCGATGACGGCGCCGAGCTTGGCCATCTTGAGCAGCGCCGATTGCGGAATCCCGTCCGTGGAGACGTATTCCAGCATCTGCTCGAGCTTGTGCTTCGTCGCGGCGTCGTTGTCCGTCAGCCGGTCGACTCGCCCGAGAATTTCCGACAGGTCGATCGGCTCGACCGAGATCCCGCTCGCCTCGAGGACCTTCTCGCTGTAGCGCACCGTCTTGAAGGCCGCCGGCCGCGCGCCGATCGCGCCGATGCGCGCCGTGCGCAGCCCGCGCACCACACGGCAGACACCCGCGAACCATTCGAGGTCGCGCGCGAAGGCCGGGGAGTCGGGATGCTCGGTGTGCAGCGAGGTCAGCGAGTACCGGATGCCGTACTGCGTGAGCACGTTGCACGCCGACATCTTGCCGCAGAACGAATCGCGGCGATGCGCGATGCCCATCTTCTTCGTCTCGTCGCCCCAGGCGTGGACGAGCACGGGCACGTCGAGTCCGGCAAGCCGGAGCGTGTCTCCGATCGCCGCTTCGTCGCCGAAGTTCGGCAGCGTCACGATCACGCCGGCGATCTTGCTCCGGTTCGCCTTGAACAGTTCCGCGCATTTCTTCGCGTCGGCGCGCGTCTGAACGGCGCCATGCGTGGTGTCACCGGGGCCGAGCACGACCACGTCGTAACCCGCGTTCGTGAGCCGCGCCGTCATCTCTTCGCGGCCGGTGCTGGCGAGATGACCGGGGAAGAACCCCCTGCTGCCCACGAGCAGCCCGAGCGTCAGTTTCTCCCGCGGACGGGGCGGCAGCGCAGGCTTCGCGCGTTTTGCCTTGGCGGCTTTTGCCGCGGCCTTGGACTGAATCTGATGGAGGGGCATGCGAGTGCGATAAGGTGGGTGGGTGCCGGAGCTAAAACATAGGTGCGGAACTCCCAAACAGCGACGAGTGACGGGTGAGCGATCCCGTCGCTCGTCGCCGTTCGTCTGCGTTGACTCCCCATCTCACGGACTCTACTCTTGCTCACGTGACCGCCCCGCCCTCTTGTCGCCACTAGCCGACCGCCTGCGCCGCGCCGCAAGCGCGCTCGCGCGCTCGCCGCAAGCCGGCCTCGTCCTGGTCATCCTCGTCGCGGGCGCCGGCCTCGCGATCGCCGGCGGTTCGCACACCGACCCCGCCAGCGGCGCGACGATCAACAACTTTCTCAACGCGCACACGCTGTTCCAGATGGCGACCGACGCGAGCGGGTTCGCGATCATGGGCGTGGGCGCGACCATCGTCATCATCGCCGGCGGCATCGATCTCTCGGCCGGCGCGGTGTACGCGCTGGCCGGCGTCGTCATGGCCATGGTGCTTCGGGCGGCTGGACCGCTCGATCCAGCGGTCACCGTGGCGCTCGGGCTCGGCACGTGCATCGCGGTTAGCCTCGCCTGCGGCGTCGCGAACGGCGTGATGGTCGTCGGACTTCAGGTGCATCCCTTCATCATCACGCTCGGCACGATGTGGATGCTGCGCGGGATCGCGTTCGTCGCGAGCCACGCCGAGAGCATCCCCGTGCCGGCGGCGCTCACGCACGTGGCGAAGGCGTCGATCGGACTCGGCGCGACGCTCTCGCCGGTTCCCCTGTTATCAATGCTGGCGGTCACCTTGATCGGCTCGGTCTATCTGACCCGCACCGTGATGGGACGGCACATCTTCGCGGTCGGCGGAAATCCGGAGGCGAGCCGGTTCGCCGGACTCCCCGTGCAACGCATCAAGCTCGGCGTGTTCGTGCTCTCGAGCCTCACGGCGGGCGCCGCGGCATTCCTCGGCGCGAGTTTCTACGGTTCGGCCACCTCATCCGACGCGAACGGTTACGAGTTGTACGTCATCGCATCGGCGGTGGTCGGCGGTGCGAGCCTCACCGGCGGAAAAGGGAGCGCCGTGAGCGCGATGCTCGGCGCCCTGCTGATCGTGCTGATCAGGCAGGCAATCCGTACCTTGCATCTGGACCAGAACTACGAGTGGATCATCATCGGCGGCGCGATGATCGTCGCCGTCGTGCTCGACCAGGGCGGCACGAAGCTGGTCGCGCGCCGGGTGGCGGCCGCGGCCGGCCGCCGTCCATCGTCACCGACGGAACAGAACCCCGCACCGGAGTCCCGCTGATGCGCATCAGGATCCAGTCCGTATCGATACCGTTCACCTCCTCGCGCCTCACCGCCTCACTCCTCACCGCCTCACTCCTCACCGCCTCACTCCTCACCGCGTGCGGTGGTTCGAAGGACAAGGCCCAGGGCGGTGCGGCCGCTCCGGGCAAGCCGTTCGTGATCACGATGATCGCGAAGAGCTCGACGAACCCGGTGTTCCTCTCCGCGCGCACGGGGGCCGAGACCGCCGCGGCCGAGCTGTCGAAGCAACTCGGCATCGACGTGAAGATCGACTGGCGTACGCCGCCGAGCGAGGACGGAACCGTTCAGGCGCAGCGCATCGCCGAGGCCGTGAACGACGGCGTGCAGGCGCTGCTCGTCTCGACGAGCGACGCGGGCAAGGTCACGGGGGCAATCGATGAAGCCGTGGCGCGCGGCGTGCCGGTCATGATGTTCGACAGCGACGCGCCGAATTCGAAACGCTTCTCGTTCTACGGCGGCGACGACATCGCGATGGGCCACGAGGTGATGGCCGAGCTCGCCGCGCAGATGGGCGGCAAGGGCAAGATTGCGATCCTCGCCGGCAACCAGAACGCACCGAATCTCCAGAACCGCGTGAAGGGTGTGAAGGAGGAGGCCGCGAAGTATCCCGGCATCACGATCCTCAACACGTTCTATCACGCCGAGACGCCGCAGGATGCCGCCGCGGAGGTGCTGCGCGCGCAGAATGCCTATCCGGATATCCAAGGATGGGCGATGATCGGCGGATGGGCGCTGTTCACGAAGGCGTTGCTGACCGATCTCAACCCGACGAAGGTGAAGATCGTCTCCGTCGACGCACTTCCCGCCGAGCTGCCGTACGTCGACAACGGCCTCGCGCCGGTGCTGCTCGCGCAGCCGTGCTACATGTGGGGCTACGTTTCGGTCAAGACGATCGTGGATCATGTCTACTCCAAGAAGGACGTCCCCGCGCACGTGAGCATGGAGCTCGTTCGCGTGAGCAGGGAGAACCTCGGCACGTGGGCGCGCCAGCTGAAGGATTGGGGCTTCACCGACGTCGATCCGAAGTACCTCGCGCTCCCGAAGTAGCAGGCGATGGTTCCGGCAGTTCGTTTCAGCGGGGTCACGAAGCGCTTCCCGGGCGTAGTCGCGCTGCACGACGTCTCGTTCGAAATCGCGCCCGGGAGCTGTCACGCGGTTTGCGGCGAGAACGGCGCCGGCAAGAGCACGCTCGGCAAGCTGCTCACCGGCCTCGATTGTCCGGACGAAGGCACGATCGAACTGGACGGCCGCGCCGTGCGGTTTGCCAGACCGGCCGAGGCGCTCGCCGCCGGCGTGGCGATGGTGCATCAGGAGCTCGCGAGCTGCGCCAATCTCTCGGTGGCGGAGAACCTCTGCCTCGGGCGCCTGCCGTCGCGCTGGACGATCGTCGACCGCGCCGCGATGCGCGCGCGCGCGGCCGAACTGCTCGCCGAGATCGGCGCCGAGATTGATCCGTCGAAGCCGATGTCGTCGCTGAGCGTTGCGGAACAGCAACTCGTGCAGATCGCATCGGCCGTCGGCAGCGGCGCGCGGGTGATCGTGTTCGACGAGCCGACGAGCAGCCTCAGCGACGGCGAAACCGCCCGTCTTTTCGACCTCGTCCCGCGCCTCACGGCGCGCGGCGTGACCCTCCTGTACGTGTCGCACCGCATGCCGGAGATTTTTCGGCTGTCGGATCACCTCACCGTGCTGAGAGACGGCGAACACGTCGCCACGCGCGCCACCGGCGAGATGGACGAGCGTGAGCTGGTGCAGCTGATGATCGGGAGGCGCCTCGAGCAGTATTTCCCGGGGCACCTCACGGCATCGCCGGGCGAGGAGTTGCTGAGCGTCCGCGATCTCGCGTGTCGCGGAAAGTTCGAGAGGATCTCGCTGACGCTCCGCGCGGGCGAAGTGCTCGGGCTCGCGGGCCTCGTCGGTGCCGGCCGCTCGGAAATTGCGAAGGCGCTGTTCGGGCTGGAGCCGAGCGTAACGGGCGAAGTGCGCGCGCGCGGCACGCCCGTGCGGATCCGGTCGGCGCGCGACGCGATGCGGCTCGGCATCGGCCTGGTGCCCGAGGATCGCAAGCTCGAGGGCCTCGTCCTCTCGATGAGCGCGCTCGAGAACGTGACGCTGCCGCTGCTCGAGACCGTCTCGACCAGCTCGTGGGTCAGGAAGCGCGACGAGCGCGCCATGGCGCGAAGGTACTTCGACCGCCTGCGCGTGAAAGTTGCGAACGCCGACGCCCCGGCCTCAGGCCTCTCCGGCGGCAATCAGCAGAAGCTCGTCCTCGCGCGATGGCTCGCCGCGGGCAGCCGCGTGCTGATACTCGATGAGCCGACGCGCGGAGTGGATGTGGGCGCGAAGGCGGAGCTGCACGAGTGGATAGACCAGCTCGCGTCGGAAGGGCATGGGATCCTGCTGATCTCGAGCGAGTTGCCGGAGCTGCTGCATCTGTCCACGCGGATTATCGTGCTGCGGCAGGGGCGGATGGCCGGCGAGGTGTCGCGCGGGAATGCTACGCAGGATTTGTTGTTGCGGATGATGGCGGGACTGGCGGCGACCTGAACGCAGACCTGAGATGGGAGGGAGATGGGCGTGGCGAGTTGGATACGGAATGCGAAATTTCGACCCGATGCAGGGTGCGGAAGAGGAATCTGGGTAGAGGAACTAAGGGGCAAGCGGGGAGACCTCACATCTCATTTCTTGTATCCCGGTGCCCGCATTCCTCTTCCGCACCCTGCATCGGGTCGAAATTCAGAATCCCGTGTTCGCCTCGCTACTTCCATCTCACTCCTGCGGTGAGTCACTCCTGAGCGGCAGGTTTTGACCACAGCACCAGCATGAGCAGGATTGCCCCGCAAGTCACTCCCGCATCCGCGACGTTGAACGTCCAGAATCGCGAATCCCCGATTCCCACATCGATGAAATCCACCACTCCCCTCACCGACCTCACGCGGTCGATGAGATTCCCCAGCGCCCCGCCCGCGATCAGCGCCAGCGCGAGCGGCTGGACCGTTTCGTGCGAAGGCGTGCGCCGGTACATCCCGAAGATCACGGCGATCATCACGAGGGCCAGCACGGTGAACACAACCCGCGACGCATCGCCGAGCGAGATGTTCATCGCCGCACCGGGGTTGTAGTTGAGCGTGAAACGGATCCAGTCGCCGACGATATTGTGCTGGACGTGCGCGGTCAGCCGGCTCTCCACCATCCTCTTCGTGACGAAATCCGCCACGACCCACCCGGTGAACAGCGGCCAGAATATCTTGGCGCGATGTGGAACGTTCGTCATTTCTTGAATACGACTTCCGCGCGAAAAAGTTTCTTCGACATGGAGAATCAGATCCCGAACTGCGTGAAATGATGATCGAAATGCCGGTAGATGAGAACGCCCCACGCCCGCCCGGTCATGGAACCGAACGCGGGATGCGGCGGCCATTTCTCGCCGGCCGACCGCGTCGCAAACCGTTCCACGAGCGCGCTGAGCGTCACCACCTCGCCGTTCCACGCGGCGGGCGCGCGGGCGAGCAACTCGGGCGCGGTCGGCACGCCCTTGGGCCACGGCAGCAAATAGATGACGAGTTGCTTGAGGAGCGGATAGCGCAGCGGCGACTTTTTCGGCGCGACCGGCAGCTCGCCAAGCGCCATCTTGAGCGAGTCCGCGAGGTGCACGACCATCCTTGGCGCATTCATCTTGCCCCAGAGCGGCACCCGACCGGGAGCGAGCCGCGCGAGGCGCTGCTGAATCTCCGCTCTCGTGCCGGCCTGGAATATCGACTTGGTCACGCGCCGAGCCTCCGTGTCGAGTGTCCGTCGATCTCCCGAACGAATTGGGGGTGAACGCCGGTTTCGAAAGCGCGATTGTCTGTCCGAACGCCAAACCGCAAGATGAGCGAGTCGGATTGGCACTCGCCGCAGAGTGTTCCTGGATGAAGCGCGGCATGTCCTTCATCAAGGCCTCTCTCCGAGATCACGCGAGGTCGAAGCGATCGAGGTTCATCACCTTGTTCCAGGCCGCTACAAAATCACGGACAAACTTCTCCTGCGCGCCCGAGCTTGCATAGACTTCAGCCAGGGCACGGAGCTGGGAGTTCGAACCAAAGATGAGGTCGACACGGGTGCCGGTCCACTTGAGTTTGCCGGTTTTGCGATCGTGCCCTTCAAACACGTCCTTGGCGTCCGAGACCGCCTTCCACTCCGTGCCCATGTCGAGCAGGTTCAGGAAGAAGTCGTTGGTAAGCGCCTCCGGCCGCTTTGTAAAGACGCCGTGCTGGGTCTGTCCGACGTTGGCATTCAGGACGCGCATGCCGCCAACGAGCACCGTCATTTCGGGCGCGGTCAGGGTCAGCAGTTGTGCCCGATCGACCAGCAACGCCTCGGCCGATACGCTGTAGCTTCCCTTAAGATAGTTACGGAAGCCATCGGCGATCGGTTCGAGCACGGCGAAGGAGTCCACATCGGTTTGCTCCTGCGAGGCGTCCATGCGTCCCGGCGTGAAAGGAACCGTCACGGCATGACCGGCATGCTTCGCCGCCTGCTCGACGCCTGCGCACCCGGCCAACACGATCAGGTCCGCAAGCGAGGCCCTCTTGCCGCCGGACTGCGCGCTGTTGAACTCGTTCTGGATACCCTCGAGGGTTTTCAGCACTGTCGCCAGTTGCGCAGGCTGGTTGACCTCCCAGTCCCGCTGCGGTGCCAGACGGATGCGGGCGCCGTTCGCACCGCCGCGCTTGTCGGAGCCTCGGAAGGTGGATGCCGACGCCCAGGCGGTCGACACCAGTTGCGAGACAGACAGGCCCGACGCCAGGATCTTTCCCTTGAGGGAGGCGACGTCCTGCGAATCGATCAACTTGTGATTGATCGCGGGGATGGGGTCTTGCCAGAGGAGCGCTTCGACAGGCACTTCCGGGCCGAGATAGCGTGCGCACGGGCCCATGTCGCGGTGGGTCAGCTTGAACCAGGCCCGGGCGAAGGCGTCGGCGAATTGGTCTGGATTTTCGTGGAAGCGCCTTGAAATTTTTTCGTAAACGGGGTCGAACCGCAGGGAGAGATCCGTGGTCAGCATGGTCGGCGCATGACGCTTGGACGGGTCATGGGCATCCGGAATGCTACCGGCGCCTGCGCCATTCTTCGGCGTCCACTGATGGGCACCCGCCGGGCTCTTGGTCAGTTCCCATTCGTAACCGAACAGGTTCCAGAAGAAGTTGCTGCTCCACTTCGTCGGCGTGCTGGTCCAGGTGACTTCCAGACCGCTGCCGATCTGATCACTGCCTTTGCCTGTGCCAAAGCGGCTCTTCCAGCCAAGTCCCTGTTCCTCGATGCCGGCGGCTTCAGGTGCAGGGCCCACCAGTGACGCATCGCCGGCACCGTGGCATTTGCCGAACGTGTGACCGCCCGCAATGAGCGCAACCGTCTCTTCGTCGTTCATCGCCATGCGCGCGAAGGTCTCGCGGATATCCTTGGCCGCTGCGAGCGGATCCGGGTTGCCGTCCGGGCCTTCCGGGTTGACGTAGATCAGCCCCATCTGTACGGCAGCGAGCGGATTTTCGAGAACCCGGTCGCCGGAGTAGCGTTTTTCAGCGCCCAGCCAGGTGGTCTCGGCGCCCCAGTAGGTGTCTTCTTCCGGCTCCCAGATGTCCTTGCGCCCGCCGCCGAAACCGAAGGTCTTGAATCCCATCGATTCCAGCGCGACGTTGCCGGTGAGGATCATGAGGTCGGCCCATGAGATTTTCCGGCCATACTTTTGCTTGATCGGCAAGAGCAGCCTGCGTGCCTTATCGAGGTTGACGTTGTCGGGCCAGCTGTTGAGCGGGGCAAAGCGCTGGCTGCCGCTGCCTGCGCCGCCGCGGCCGTCGCTGATTCGGTAGGTGCCGGCGCTGTGCCATGCCATGCGGATGAACAACGGCCCGTAGTGCCCGAAGTCCGCCGGCCACCAGTCCTGCGAGTCGGTCATCAGCGCCAGGAGATCCTTCTTCACGGCCGCCAGGTCGAGGCTCTTGAACGCTTCGGCGTAGTTGAAGTCCTTGTCCATGGGATCGGACAGGGACGAGTGCTGGTGCAGGATTGTCAGGTTGAGCTGGTTCGGCCACCAGTCATGGCTCGACTTTCCAGTGCCGGCGGCGTGAGGGAATGGGCATTTCGTTTCGGTTGACATGTGTTGCTCCGTGGACAGTTTGAATCCAAAAACTCGGTCCTATTTGGAGTCTGAGAACCGATCTTATGACACGCGGGTCACCGTGAATGTGTCGTAGGCGCCCGCGCCGTTGGCGTGGACGACGCGTCCGGGCACGCGCTCGTGTAAGGGCACTGGCTCATCTTCATCTCCTTCGGTTATTGAATTTCCCGATGTTTGCGGGTGTTCTCATTCAAGACCAAAAGTGGAAGATTGCCTGAAATTATTTTTCGATTGTGCCGACGGATAATAACTATTGGGGTGCGATTTGAGGCCGGGCAACGGCAGGCGGAGTGGACGGTGTGTAGTGCCACGTCAAATCGCGCGTGACCTCATTGTTGCTCAGCGATTGCTTGACCGAGTGCCATGACACGGAGCCCCCGCGGGGCGGCGGGGGCGGCATTTGCCTACAAGGCGCAGCACGCGAGGGGTAAGACAAAAAGACGAGTAGCTGTTGCTACGATCCGAGTCCGAACACCTCCACGAACGTGATCTTGTTTCCGTCCGGATCGAGCACACCGAACTCCGTGGACCCCCACGTCTGCGCCGCGATATCGGCGTTCGGATCGACGACTCCCTTCTCGCGACACTGGCTGTAGAGCTGATGGATCTCCGTCACCTCGATCCTGCAGCTCGAGTTCTTCGGCAGAGCCGGATCGTCCGTGCGCCAGAAGTGGATCTCGATCGCGTCGCGCCGCACTCCGCCATACTCGCCGGCATTGAATCCCATCTTGAAATCGAGCACATCGACGTAGAACTCGATGGAGCGCCGGACGCTGGCGACCGGCAGGAGCGGGATTCCGCGAGCGAAATAGGGAGTGACCATCCCATAAGGTTCGCCTTTCGCATCGCCCGGGCAAGACGCATCTTGTCCGTGTCCTCTTTACGCCTACTGCCGGAGCATCGATGCGCCTGATACGAATCGCGTCCACCGTCGCCGCGCTCGCCCTCCTGGCGAGCTGCCATACTGCCCCAGTCTCCGGAGGCGCGAAACCGGCGGCAGGACCCTGGCGAATCCTGTTCGACGGTTCGTCCCTCGATGCGTGGCGCGGCTACAAGGGCGCGCCGATCCCGGGCGGCTGGCACGTCGCCGGCAACACGCTCGCGAAGGACGTCCCCGTCGCCGACATCGTGACGAAGGACGAGTTCTCCGACTTCGAACTCGAGCTCGAGTGGAAGATCGGCGAGGCCGGCAACAGCGGAATCTTCTACCGCGGCTCCGAAGAGTACGAGCACATCTACTGGAGCGGCCCCGAATACCAGCTGCTCGACGACATCAAGGCGCCCGACGGCAAGGCGCGGATCACCAGCGCCGGCTCGGCGTACGGCATCTATCCGTCGCCCGAGGGACACCTCAAGCCGCTCGGCGAGTGGAACTCCACGCGAATCATCGCGAAGGGTTCGCATGTCGAGCACTGGCTCAACGGATTCAAGCTTCTCGAATACGAGTTCGGGAGTCCCGATTGGCTGTCGCGGGTGAAGGGCAGCAAGTTCAGCGCGTGGCCCAACTACGGCCTCGCGAAATCGGGACACATCGGGCTGCAGGGCGACCATCTGGGCACGCTCGCCTTCCGCAACATCCGCATTCGGGAACTCAAGTGATCAAGACCAGGCTCTCGGTGATGATGTTCCTCCAGTTCTTCGTCTGGGGGGCCTGGTTCGTCACGATGGGTACGTACGTCGGCACCACGCTGCACTTCAACGGCAAGGAGGTCGCGGCCTCGTACGCCGCGATGGCGATCGCCGCGATCGTGTCGCCCTTCTTCATCGGCATCGTGGCCGACCGGCTGTTCTCGAGCGAGAAGCTCATGGCGGCGCTGCACATCGTCGGCGGCGTCGTGATGTGGTTCGTCGCGCAGCAGACGACGTTCGCCACGTTCTATCCGCTCCTGCTCGTGTACGCGCTCTGCTACATGCCCACGCTCTCGCTCTCGAACTCGATCTCGTTCCACCACATCGAGGACGCGGCGCGGGATTTCCCGCTCATCCGCGTGCTCGGCACGATCGGATGGATCGTTGCGGGTATCGTAGTGGGCAAGGTGCTGCACGCCGACGCGCTCGCACTCCCGATGCAGATCGCCGCGGGCGCATCGATCGTGCTCGGACTCTTCTCCCTGATGCTGCCGCACACGCCGCCAAAGGCGGCGGGCACGAAGTTCAGCGTGCGCGACGCGCTGGGACTGGACGCGCTGCAACTGCTCGGCAACCGGGACTTCCTGGTATTCGTGCTGGGATCGTTCCTGCTCTGCATCCCGCTCCAGTTCTATTACACATGGGCGAACCCGTTCCTCAACGAGATCAAGACACCGGACCCCGCGTTCATTCAGACGTTCGGACAGATGTCCGAGATCGGGTTCATGATCGCGCTGCCGTTCGTTCTCCGGCGCTTCGGCATCAAGGTCATCATGCTCACGGGCATGCTCGCGTGGGCACTGCGCTACTTCGCGTTCGGAAACGGCAACATCGGATCCGGAATGTGGCTGTTGTATGCCGGCATCCTGCTTCACGGCGTCTGCTACGACTTCTTCTTCGTGAGCGGGCAGATCTACACGGACCAGATAGCGGGCGTGAAGATCCGCGCAGCGGCGCAGGGATTCATCAACCTCGTGACCAACGGCGCCGGATATCTCGTCGGTGCATTCGTCTCGGGATTCGTCGTGGATCGCTACGCGACGACCGGAGCCAGCGGTGTGGTGACGCATGACTGGTCGGCGATCTGGCCGATCCCGGCNNCAGAATGCCGCGCCGCAGTCGTAACGCAGGACACGCGCCATGACCGGCGTCCCGTGACGGTTCTCGTCGAAGCGGCCGTCGACACCTTCGCCGGCGCGCTCGCGGCGCAGGCCGATGGCGTGCATCGCATCGAACTCTGCGGTCCGCTGCACGACGGCGGCACGACGCCGAGCGCCGGACTCATCGCCAGATGTTCGGAGAAGCTGCTCGTATCGGTGCACGTGCTGATCCGTCCGCGCGCCGGCGATTTCGTCTATTCGGACGATGACATCGAGATCATGTCGAAGGACATCGCCGTGGCGAAGGAGTTCGGCGTCGATGGCGTCGTGATCGGCGCGTTGACGGCCGGGGGCGAGATCGATGCCGAGACGATGTCGCAGCTCATCACGATGGCGAGTCCCCTGCGCGTCGGATTCCATCGTGCGTTCGATCAGGTGCGCGATCAGGATGAGGCGCTGGAACTGCTGGTCTCGCTGCAGGTCGATCACATCCTCACGAGCGGCGGTGCCGAGACGGCGATGGCTGGAGCCGGTCGCATCAAGCAGCTCGTGGAGCGCGCCGGCGATCGCATCGGCATCATCGCAGGCGGGTCGGTCACGGCGGCGAACGCAGCCGAGCTGGTGAAAACGACCGGCGTTGGGATCGTGCATGGGCGCGCCTTTCAGGGCGTCCCGGCCGCGCTCGCGCATTGCTGATCAGATCCGCGCGCGACGCAGCGACACCGCGTTCAGCGCGACGATGATCGACGACAGCGACATCAGGAGCGCCGAAACTTCCGGCCGGAGCGACCAGCCAAAGCTCGTGTAGAACGCTCCCGCGGCCACCGGGATTGCGATCAGATTGTAGACGCTCGCCCACGCGAGGTTCTGTCGCATCTTCCGAACCGTCGCCTTGCTCAGCCGGATCGCGCGCGGGATGTCCGCCGGATCCGACTTCATCAGCACGACCTGCGCGGCCTGAATCGCGACGTCGGTTCCCGCACCGATCGCAATGCCGATGTCGGCCTGCGCGAGCGCGGGTGCGTCGTTCACACCGTCGCCGACCATCGCGGTGACGTGGCCTTCAGCCTGCAGCCGCTTGATGTGATCGGCCTTCTGCTCGGGCCGAACCTCGGCGAAGACGCGCT
>PMYN01000067.1:24779-45161 GCA_003171215.1 Gemmatimonadota bacterium
GCGCCGTCCACGGTGCCTTTCACGCCGAGGCCCGGAGCGTTGCTGACTTCGCTCGCGGCCGGCACCACCATTCCGGGTTGCGCCGCCACGTACCGAACCGTCGCCTGCGACAGCGGATGCGTGGACGAAGCGGACACCGCGGCAGCCAACGTCAGAAGTCGTGCCCGGTCCACGCCACTCGCCTGCTCCACGTCGGTCACCTGCGGCGCCCCGAGCGTGATGGTGCCCGTCTTGTCGAGCACGATGGTGTCGATACGGCTCACGCCCTCGAGCGTGGCCGCGTCCTTGATGAGGATGTTATGGCGCGCTCCCAGGCCGGTGCCCACCGCCACCGCCGTCGGTGTCGCTAGCCCCAATGCATCCGGACAGGCGATCACGACCGCGGAAATTGCAAACGTGAGAGATTGCAGGAAGGGCGCGTGCGCAATGAGCGACCACGAGAGGAACGTCACGATGCCTGCGCCGACCGCCACCACCACGAGCACCGCGGCGGCGCGATCGGCGATCCGCTGCCCGGGTGCTTTCGACTTCTGCGCCTTGTCCACCAGGTCTGCGATCTGTGCGAGGACGGTGTCGCGCCCAACGTGCGTCGCCTCCGCGCGGATCGGTCCGGTGGCGTTGATCGAGCCGCCGACCACATTGTCGCCGGGCTTCTTGTGCGCCGGCAGGCTTTCGCCGGTCACGAGCGACTCGTCCACGTCGGTCGTTCCGTCTACGACGCGGCCATCGACCGGAATCTTCTCGCCCGGCCGCACGACCAGCACGTCCCCGACCTTCACCTCGGCGGTCGGAACTTCGCGCTCCGCACCGTCGCGCAGGACGCGCGCCATCGGCGGCGTGAGGTCGAAGAGCGCGCGCAACGCATCGGACGTGCCGCGCCGCGACTTCATCTCCATCCAGTGTCCGAACAGCACGAACGTCACGAGCATCGCCGCGGCTTCGTAGTACGCCGTCGGGTTGCCGATGATCGTCAGGTAGACGCTGCTGAGATAAGCGGCGAGGACCCCGGTCGTGATGAGCACCGACATGTCGAGCTTGCGGTGCCGCAGCGCCGATACCGTGCCGGAGTGGAACATCCAGCCGCACCACCAGACAACAGGAGTCGCGAGCGCGAGCCCGAGCCAACTGGAGAGCGGAGGCTGCACGAGCATCGGCACGCCGGGTACGTGGCCGGCGAGCACCGCGATCGGCACGGTGAGGGCGAAGGCGACCCAGAAGCGGCGCCGAACGTCGAGCTCCATGGCCTTGCCCATTGCGGGGTCGGACATGTTATGGGCGCCGTGGCCGCTGTGATTCCCGGTGACTCCTCCCAAGTCAGCCGGCCATCTTGCGGCACGCGGCTGCACAGCGACGGCAGGACTCGGCGCACGCCTTGCACTGTGCCATGTCGTTCGCGCCGCATTCCTTCGCGCACCAATCGCAAATGTCCGCGCACAGCTTGCAGAGCTGCTTGGCGAACGGGCTGTGGCGGGCGATCGCATCACAGCAGAGACGGCAGATCGCCGAACATTCGATGCAACAGGCGGGACAGGCGCTCTTACTCGTTTTGCCGGACATGTGCGCGAAACAGTGGCCGCAGTCGGTGGCGCAGTCGTTGCACGCAGCGATGCAGTCCTTTTCCAGTTGCTCCAGTTGTTCACTCATGGTGTCCATCCTTATGGCTGAGGTTGTTGATCGTACGTGAATGAAGGAATTCGCGGGCCGATCGCGCGACAGCGATCACGGGCGCGATTTGTTCATGTCCATCATCGCATGTGCGCTAGCCGCTGGTGAGCCGAGGGCGCGTACGCGAAGGAACACCATCGCGCCCACCGGCGTGCGCGAGCCGTACAACGCCTCGAGTGCCGTTGGCACGCAGTTCAGCGTGCCGAGCGCGCCGAGTCCGAGTGTCATGCCGCGACCCTGGGTAAGCTCGCGGACATAACCGAGCGAGAAGGCGCCGACATCGAAGGAGCGGCCTGGTGCGAATCCGGCCGGTCCGCCCGTCAGCGCGAGATCATCCGCCGGTTTCTGAACGAACTCCGCGCGCGCAAAGACGGTGTTCTTCGCGTCGAGCATCACCTCGCCCTCCGCCAGCGCGCTGTTCGAGAGTCCTGGTTGATCGGAGTGGCCGTTCGCGCCCCACAGCAGGGTGGTCGCCCACTGGCCGTCCGATCCGAGGCGCCCTCCGTTCTGAACGGAGAGGACCGTGCGATGCATGGAGTGGCCCGGGTCGAGCGTTTCCGGACTCTTGATGAATCCATAAGACGCGGAGAGGCTCCACGCAGAGTCGGGATTGAACGTGACGCGACCCGAGTACGAATCGAGGGGATTGAAGTCGAAGTCCCATCGATTCTCGTCCGGGTCGCGGCCGTTGAAGATCGACCCTTCGACCTTCCAATTGCGCGTGAAAATGCCGGCCGTCGCGACGCCGAAGCTGACGTGCGACGCGTCCTGCCAATGATGGCCGAGCGGCACCATCGGATTGTCCATTGCCGACGGCCGGTGCATGTTCGCGGGCGGTCCCAGAGCCGGCTCCCCTGACGGCGCGATATAGAGTTCGACGCCGAGGTCCTTCGTGATAGCGCGGTCGAAGAGCGCGGCGACTTCCATGAAGAAGTCATGGGGATGCTGCCGGTCGTGCAGTGGAAGGCCGTTGAAGCTCTCTCCGGTCTGCAACAATTGCGGATACCCGGAACCGCCGACGCCGACGCGGTCGAGGCTCAACATCGAGCGCAGTTGCAGCCGGCCACCAGCCAGGTCGTGCGTCGCCATGAGCATCGCCCAGTCGATGACCCCGAACTGCGAGTCGCCGCGCGGGCCGCCCTGATTGTCGTACTGGGCAAAAGCGGCTCCGTGCAGCATCAGATCCCAGTTGCCCGCCACGAAGTGACGCATGGGCTCCGATACGGCATCGGGGATCCATGCCGTGCCGGACGAGTTGCGGTCCGCCGGAACGCCGACGGTGCCGGGCATCTTCACGCCTGACATCCCGGTGTCAGGCATGGCCATGCCACGCATGGCGCCGGTATCGGCGGCCGGCTTCTGAGCGAACGCCACGCGAGGAACGATCGTCGCGGCGCAGGCGCAACCGAGGAGGGCGCGGAACAGTGCTGCGCGGAAATGCAGGGTTGCCGGCGTGCCGATGGCGGTCGCCGTCACTTCTTGTTGTTCGACATTCTCATGATCGCAATCACCAGAAAGACGACCAGCAACACGCCCACGATCGGCCAGATCCCGTATCCGCCCATCATGCCGGAACCGTAATTCATGTTGTTCTGCATCTTGTTGCCTCAGGAGACGGCCGGCGTGTAGCCGGCTCGGGTGATCACGCCCCGAAGCGCTTCGGGATCCGTGATGGCGGGATCGTACTTTACCGTGGCTTCTCCGACCTTCACTTGCGCGTCCGCCACGCCGGGACTCTTCGAGAGTGCGTTGCGGACGCTGTTCACGCAGCCGTTGCAGCTCATGCCCGCGATCGGAATTGTGAGACTGTGCATGACGTCCTCCATGTCGCGAAATGGACCATGATCCACCAGCCTGGGAATGATCGCCGGCCGTGCATCACTCGCACCATCGCACCGACGGCGTAGTTCCTTCGGAACGTCATCCGTGAATCGCGAGGGATCTCGCGCCACGATCGGGCGCCGGCAAGACCGCGATCTCCCGCCCCTTCCACAACGAGTAGATCGCCGGAATCACGAGCAGCGTGAGGATCGTGCTGCTGACCATCCCGCCGATCATCGGCGCCGCGATCCGCTTCATCACGCTCGCGCCGGTGCCTGTGGACCACATGATCGGCAGGAGTCCCGCCATGATTGCGGTGACGGTCATGATCTTGGGCCGCACGCGATCCACCGCGCCTTCCATGACCGCGTCGTACAGATCGTGCAGCGTCGGCTGATGGCCTTCTCGCGCGCGCGCCTGCCACGCATGATCGAGATAGATGAGCATCACCACACCCGTCTCCGCGGCGACACCCGCCAGCGCGATGAATCCGATGGCCACGGCCACCGACCAGTTGTAGCCGAGTGCCCAGATGAACCAGAGACCGCCGACCACCGCGAACGGAAGCGAGAGCATCACGATCAGCGTCTCACCCACGCGCTTGAAGTTGAAGTAGAGGAGGAGGAAGATGATCGCCAGCGTCGTCGGGATGACGACCTTCATCGTCTCCTTCGCGCGCAGCATGTACTCATACTGGCCGCTCCACGTGATGCTGTATCCCGCCGGCAGCACCACCGCCTTCGCGACCGCTGCCTGCGCCTCTCGCACATAACCCCCGATATCGCGTCCGACGACGTCCACGTACACCCACGCGGTAGGCTGAGCGGCCTCCGTGCGCACCACCATCGGGCCGGCCACGGCCTTGATGGTCGCGAGCTGGCCGAGCGGCACCTGCGTCACGCCGCCCGCAGAGCCGGAGCCGGCACCCCCCATCGCCTCGCCCGCCGCGGCTCCCGATGAACCACGGCTATTGGCCACCGGGACGAGTATCGCCGCGAGTTTCTCGGGCGTGTCGCGCAACTCCTGCGGATAGCGCACCCGCACGCCGTAGCGCTCGCGCCCCTCGATGGTCTGCGTGACGACCATCCCGCCGATCGCCGTCGCGATCACGGCCTGCACGTCGCCGACGTTGAGCCCGTACCGTGCGGCCGCGGCGCGGTCGATGTCGATGTCGAGGTAATATCCCGAGACCGCTCGCTCGGCGAACGCGCTGCGCGTTCCCGGCACCTGCTGCACCACGCGCTCGATCTCGCGTCCCACGCGCTCGAGCGTGGCGAGGTCCGGCCCGAATACCTTGACGCCCACCGGCGTGCGGATGCCGGTCGCGAGCATGTCGATGCGCGCCTTGATCGGCATCGTCCAGGCGTTCGTCACGCCGGGAAGTCGCACGGCCGAATCCATCTGCGTCACCAACCGGTCGTACGTCATCCCCGCGCGCCACGCGCTCTCGGGCTTGAGCGTGATGGTGGTCTCGAACATGTCGAGCCCGGCCGGATCGGTCGCGGTGGTCGCGCGTCCCGCCTTCCCCCACACATGATCGACCTCGGGAAACGACTTGAGAATCCGGTCCTGTGTCTGGAGGATCTCGCGGGCGCGCGCGACGCTCACGCCGGGCAGCGTCGTCGGCATGAAGAGAATCGTCCCCTCCTCCACCGGCGGCATGAACTCGCTGCCGATGCGCGACCACGGAATCCACGTGAGCACCACGGCCGCGAGTGCGGCGGCGATCGCGCCCCAGCGGTGCCGGAGCACGAAGGTGATCAGCGGCCGGTAGAGACGAAGCAGCACGCGGTTGATCGGATTCGCGCGCTCGCGATACAGCCGCCCGCGAATGAACAGCCCCATGGTCACCGGCACGAGCGTCACGGAGAGCAGGCTCGCAGCCGCCATCGAAAATGTCTTCGTGAAGGCGAGCGGCTTGAAGAGCCGCCCCTCCTGCCCCTCGAGCGTGAACACCGGCAGGAATGCGACGGTGATGATCAGCAGCGAGAAGAACAGCGCCGGCCCCACTTCCTGCGCCGATTCCACCACCACGCGCCAGCGCTCGGCAGTGGAGAGCACCGACGTGTCCATGCGCGACGACGCCGGGGCACCGGCCGGCTCCTTCGCAACGATCGCGCGCTCGAGGTGCTTGTGCATGTTCTCGATCATCACGATCGCGGCATCGATCATCGCACCGATGGCGATCGCGATGCCGCCCAGCGACATGATGTCGGCTCCCACCGGCACGAACCGCATCGCGATGAACGCCATCAGGATGCCGACCGGCAGCGTGAGGATCGCCACCAGCGCGGAACTCGCGTGCAGCAGGAATACGATGCACACGATGGCGACGATGATTCCCTCTTCGACGAGCTTGTCCTTGAGCGTGGTGATCGCGCGCTCGATGAGGCTGCTGCGGTCGTACACCGGTCGCAGCACGACGCCGTGCGGCAATCCCGGCTGTATCTCGGCGAGGCGCGCCTTCACGTTCTTGATGGTCGTCAGCGCGTTTTGCCCGAACCGCATCACCACGATGCCGCCGACCGCGTCACCGCGCCCGTCGTACTCGGCCACTCCGCGACGCACGGCGGGCCCCACATATACACGCCCCAGCTCGGCCACCCGAATCGGCGTGCCGGATGATGTCGCGCCAACGACGATGTTCTCGATGTCGGCGAGCGACTTGATGTACCCGAGTCCGCGCACCATGTACTCGCGCTCGGAGAGTTCCATCACCATGCCGCCGACGTCCGCGTTCGCGTTCTGGATAGCCTGCATCACCCGCGTGACGGGCACGCGGTACGCCAGCAGCTTCGCGGGATCGAGATCCACCTGGTACTGCTTCTCGTATCCGCCGATCGATCCCACTTCGGCCACGCCGGCCACCGATATCAGGTAGTGGTGCACGTACCAGTCCTGCACGCTGCGGAGCTCGGCGAGCGAGAGACGCCCCGTGGTATCCTCGAGGGTGTACTGGTAGACCCAGCCGAGTCCGGTCGCGTCGGGGCCAAGGGTCGGGACCACCGAAGCGGGGAGCTGGCCGGCGATTCCGTTGAGGTACTCGAGCACACGACTGCGTGCCCAGTACAGGTCCGTGCCGTCCTCGAAAATGACGTAGACGAACGAGATACCGAAGAACGAATAGCCGCGCACGGCGCGCGCGCCCGGCACCTTGAGCATTCCCGCCGCGATCGGGTACGTGACCTGATCCTCGACGATGCGCGGCGCCTGGTCGTTGTACTCGGCCTGCACGATCACCTGCACGTCGCTGAGATCGGGAAGCGCCTCGAGGGGCGTGCGCTTGAGCGCCCACACCCCGCCGGCGATCGCTCCGGCGGTGAAGAGCAGCACGATGAGCTGGTTGGCGACCGACCACGCGATGATTCTCTTCAGCATGGCGGCCTCACGGTTTCTTCGCGGGAGCGACCATCCCCGGCATGTTCGCCATCGCGCCGAGGGCGGCGCCAAGGTTCGACTCCGCATCTATCAGGAACGTGGCCGAGGACACGACCGTCTCACCCGCCGCGAGTCCACGGCGGATTTCCACGCGGTCGTCCGCGTTCCCGCCCAGCTCGACCTCGCGCGGCGTGAGCGTCCCGTCGGCGCCCTTCACGAAGACGAGGACCCGCGTGCCCGTCGCGAGCACCGCGGAGCGAGGCACGCTCAGCACATCGCGGCGCGCGTCACCGCGGATCTGAAGCGACGCGTACATCCCCGGCTTCAGCACGAGGTCCGCGTTCGGCAGCGCCACACGGATCTTCGTCGTGCGCGTTTCCGCCGAGATGGTTGGTGACACGTACACGATGCGCCCCTGGCGTGGCTGCCCCGGCATCGCGGCAAACTCGGCGGTGACCATCTCGCCCAGCCGAATCGCGGCGAGATCGCGCTCGAACACTTCACCCTCGAGCCACACTTCGCGCAGATCGGCGACTTGATAGACGGCGTCGCCCGCCATGATGCGCTGGCCCGATGAAACGTTCTTCTGCACGACCACGCCGCGGAGCGGCGACCGCAGCGTGAGCGTCTTCTGTACCTCACCGGTGCGCTCGACGCGCGCGATGTCCTCATCGGGAACGTCCCAGTACTTCAGCCGGCGGCGCGCGCTCGAGAGCAGCGACTCGGCATTCCGCACCGCCTCCGGGCTGCCGTTCGCCACATCGACTGTGAGCTTCCTGGCGAGCAGCAGCTCCTCCTGCGCCGTCACCAGCATCGGCGAGTAGATGCGCAGCAGCGAGTCGTTCACTTCCACCGGCTGCCCGGTGAACGCCACGAAGAGCTGTTCGACGTAACCATCCACTTTCGGCGCGATCGTCTTCACTCGCGTCTCGTCGTACGTCACCAGGCCGACAGCTTTTACTTCCGACGCGAGCGATCCGCGCTCGACGACGGCGTACGTGACGCCGATGCGGTTCGCCGATTCCGGAGTCAGCATCACCGGACTTCCGCTCGAATCGGCCGCCGTGCTCGCACGCGGCGCCGCCTCCGCGTGCTTCCCTGCGCGCGTGAACCACCACGCGACGGCAACCGCGGCACCGATCACGAGGGTCAACAGCACCACGCGCCGTGCGGTGCCGAGCGCCGTCGGCGGCGAGGATTCGAATGGCGAGCGCTCGTCGCGCGCTTGCGAGCCGGCGGGTGAAGAAGTGTGGTCGGTCACTTGGGCGATCCTCCTGCCGGGCGCACCGGCTGGGCGGTGTTCGCGTCCACGAGCACGCGTCCGGTGAGCATCTCGAGTTCGGCCCAGGCCTTGCCTTCCTCGGCCTCGAGCGTGAACAACTCCTGGCGGTACTGGTTGAGCGTCATCTGTGCGTCGAGCAGTGTCATGAAGTTCACGGTGCCCACGCGGTACGAGGCGAGCGATGATGTGACAGTCGCCTCGGCCTGCGGCAGCACGGAGGTGCGGTAGAGCGTGGCCAGCCGGCGCGCGCGCACCAGGCTTGCGTGCGCCTCGCCCACGGCGCCACGCGTTTCCGCGCGCATCGCCCCGAGGTCCGCCGCGGCGATCGCGCTCATCGCGTTCGCCTCCTCGCGCAACTGGAGCTGGCGGTTCTTCGCGTAGATCGGCAGGCTCGCCCCGATCATCAGGCTCCCCATGCGCTGGGCGCCTGTGGGCCCCGGCTGTTGCCCGTACTGCACGCCCAACTGGACGTCCGGCCAGATTTCGCGCTGCGCCAGTTGCGCCGACGCGGCGGCGGCGTCGAAGTCCTGCGCGCCGGCGCGAAGTATCGGACGGTTCCGCTCCGCGAGTCGTACGAGCGAGTCGAGCTCCGGCAGCGCGACCGGGAAGACCGGCAGCCGCGGTTCGCCGACCGGCGCATCGGGCGACTGCACGAGCAGCGCGTTCAGCCGGGCCGTCATCGTCGTGCGCATCGACTCCATGCGGACGATGTCCTCCTGCATCCGCGCGAGCTCGACGTTGGCGCGCAACACGTCGGCCTGACGGCCGTCGCCCACCTGATACATCTTCGCCGCGATGTCGCTGATGTCCTGCAGCAGGCGCCGGGTCTCGCGGGCCACGCCGAGCGTGCCATCCGCCGCGTAGATCTCGTAGAAGACCATCGACGCTCGCTGGCGAAGGTCGAGTGACACGTCCTCCACACGAGTCGCTGTAGCGTCTGCGCGCGCCGTTTCAACGAGCCCGGCGAGGCGAAGCTTGCCGGCCACGGGAACCATCTGCATGAGCTGGAGCTGCGTCATGCCGATCGCGTCCATCGGACGCAAGTTCGGCAGTTCGTAATTCATCCAGCCGAGCTGAAGTTGTGGATCCGGCAGCCGCGTGACGCTCGGTATTCGCGCGCGGGCGGCGCGTGCCGTGGCGCGCGCGGCGTCGAGGCGGGGATTCGTCCGCTCGACGGTGGCGAGTACGGAGCCGAGCAGCACGGATTCCCGGGGTGTCGGAGCCGGCGACTGCGCCTGCGCCGCGCGGGGCGGCGCGATCGCGATGATGGCGATGCCAGCGAGGAAACATGTGGCGAACCGCGCGAGTTGCCGCGGCGCGTCACCGAAGTTGACGAGATGCACAGTCCTCCCTCCAGAACCTGATTGGTGTGGCGACCGGCAGGAACCGGTGCCGCTCGAGCGCTGATGCGCGTCGAGGCGCGCGGCCCTCAGGCCGCGCGAGCGATCAGGTCAGGCTCGGGGAGGTGGAACGGCTGGAGCGATATCCAGCGAGAGGAAGGTCCCGGTCGGGGCCGCAATCGCGAACAGCCGGATCGGTGGAGGAGCGACGGCGAGGAAAGGCGTGCTCACGTAGGCAACCGCGCATCCGGCGAGCATGCAACAGCCGCTGTCGAGCCCGGAATGATCGCACCCCGAACGGTGGCTTTGCGCCGGCACGTTCGCTTGCCGTGCGTGCGTCGGGCTGTGATGGTCGTGGGCCATGGCCACGGTGCCCGCTGCTGGACGCTCCGAACCGTGTTCATCGCAGGCGATCCACGCCGACGCGATCGTCTGGTGCGCGAAAAGCATCAGCACGGCAACGCCCGCCACGCGGCGAAGCGCATGGCGTAAGAAGCGAAGACGGATAGAGCCCTTGGCACCCCTCACAGCGTCTCCTGGTGATCCGGACTTATGAACATTGACGGGTCGGAAGCGGCGGCGCCATAGGGGAGACGCCGGACGTTGCGCGCAGCATGCGTCAGTCGGCGGCTAGCGCGTCCAGATGACGATCGAGCCACAACCCGTCGACGACATCAAGTCGTACTGCGCGGGGATGGAGCCGGGGTTGGAGTAGATTTCAATTCCGCGAATGGTCTCCGGGCGCGCCGCATCGGCCAAGTCGGAGAATGGCGCCTGCGGCTGGGCGCTCGTTCCTCCGTGTGGCCGGAGGTCTCCGTCGACCGGGAACGGCGCCCCGTCGAGAAAGAAATTCGGGACGCAGTACGGGCCATTATTGCGCTTGGTAGCACTGTTGCCCTTCACCGGAATAGACGTATCAGTGATGCCCTTCAGCAGCGGCATCGCGTATCCGCTCGTCCCGTATTCGACGTGCATCCCCGGCACGCTGGCGAGAACGTCGGCGAGGCTCGTCGATGGACGCCGGGCAATATCCTGTTCGGTGACGAACCTTCCCAGGCCTTGCGCCCGCCGCGTTTCAAAACCGCCGCTCTCCATCAGTTTCATGGAACTACCGCGTTCCTTGACAGCGACCGTGGTCAGATCCTGCGCCTGCCGGCTGACCGACAGCGTGGTGTCGAGCGCGGCATTCGTCGCGAAATCCACGGGGAATGTCAGTGGCAATAGTCCGATCGATTTGACCTCGATGGTGCGAGTGCCGGCCGGGATCCCATCGATCCGGAATGCTCCGGCAGCGTCCGTCCGGGCCGAGCGCTGCGTGCCAAAGACACCGACCACGGCGTCGTGCACCGGTCGGCCCTCGCGGCCCAGCACCACACCCCGGAGGGTCGCGGTGCCGGGAAATCCAGTCGCGATTTTTGATGAGTCGCTCAGCAACACCTCGCGCGCCGCACTGTCCCGTCGGCTGACGGCGAAATCGACGCGCCGGATCAGGCGATCGTCCGGCATCAGCGGCGTTGGACCCGCGACGAATCCGCCCAGCTCCGTGTGAACATCGAGAGGCACGTCTGTCGGTACGCCGCAGAGCAGGTACATGCCTCCGGGATTGGTCTTGGCCACGGCGTGAACACGATGTCCCGCCGAGCGGCCGCCCGTGACCGTGAACTCCGTCCATACCGTACTGATGGTGGCACCCGCCAGAGCGGCTGCATCGTCGACGTCACGGACACGACCGATGATGACGCCGGTGTCGGTATCACGCGGTCCCGGGCAAATGCGCGCGTACGCCGTCGCCGGACTCGGCGTGGATAGCGTGACCGCGGCAAGACGACTCCCGGAGACGTCAACGGCTACGACCGGCACCTGCAGGTCGAGCGAATCGAGCAGCGGGTGCATGAAGCCGAGCGTATAGCGGCCGTCGGGAACACTGTCGATCCTGAAGTGCCCGCGCGCGTCGGTGGTGGCATACCGGGAACGCTCGACGAGGACGACGGTCGCGTTCGCCAGCGGAGCGCGTGTTCTCAGCGAGTCATAGACCGTGCCGGCAATGCTTCCCTGTGCCTGGGCACGCGCCGAGAACAGCGCAAGTACACCACATGCAAGCCTTCGAGTGATTCTCAAATTGCCCCCGCGGCGGGTTATGTCGTCCCAGATGGTATTCACGCAAATTCTGCTTCTCAAATGGTTCCCGCTGATATCCTCTACTACTCTCGACCGGCGGAAAGCGTCACACGCGAACTATTTCTCGACGACCATCACCACGAACGACCCCGGAACCACCGACGGCCGTCGCCGCGGGTTCGCCGCCGTCGATTCGGCGGGCGCGGCACCCATCTTCGCGCTCACCACGAACACCCGGTGTGTGACGGGATCCAGTCCCATGTTCCGGCCGCCAGGCGCCGTCTGGACGTTCTGCGAAACATGATAGACGTCGGGACCATCCTGGTGAATCACCGTGAGCGTGCCATCCGCGTTCGATGCGAATGCGTCACCCGACGCGGGATCGAACGCCGCGCCGTCCGTCCCGGTGCCGATGGGCAGGGTCGCGACTACCTTGCCCGCCGTGAGGTCCGACACCGCCATCACACCGCTGCGACAGCCGCTGAACAGGCGGTGGTGTGCGCGGTCGATCGCCATGGCCACCGGTTGCTTGCACGGCGCCGTCGACCAGCGACGCGCAACCGTGAGCTTCTTCGCATCGATCTCCACCACTTCGCTGTTGTCCGTGATGTTGGCGTAGACCATGCCGTCGCCGGCGGACACACCATATTCGGGCTTGCCGCCGAGCGGGATGTTGGTGACGAGCTTCCCCGAGGCCGGATCCACGACGGTGGAGGAGTGCGCGTCGCCATTGAATGAGAACACCCGGTTCGATGCCGGATCGAAGATGATGGCATCCGCGTCCTCCGCCGCGTGCGCGCGAGCGAGCACCTTGAACGTCTTGAGATCGAACATCACGATGGAGCTGTCGTTGCCGGAGGTCGCAAAGCCGTGTCCGGTCTTCTCGGCGATCGCCGTACCGTGCGCACCATGGATGTCAGTCACCTCACCAAGGAGCCTGCCGTCGTTTTCGTCCACCACCATCACTCGGGTCTGCCTGCCGATGAACAGCCGATGGTTGGCGGGATCTGGAACCACGTAGTCCCAGCCGCCTTCGCCGCCGACTGCGAACGTGTGCGTGATGCGGTACTGGGCGGCGAGAGCCGCCGGCGTCAAGGCGAGAGCAACGAGGACGACGAGTTTCATAGCGCAGCCTCCAGCCGCGAAACGACCGTTTTCAGGATCTGTACCCGCGCGAACTTCTTGTCGTCGCCGGCCACCAGCGTCCACGGCGCGACCTCCGTGCTGCACCGCGCCACCATTTCGTCCACGGCCGCTACGTAGGCGGACGTCTTGGCGCGATTGCGCCAATCCTCCTCGGTGATCTTGTACCGCTTGTACGCCACCTGCTGGCGCTCCTTGAACCGGCGCAGTTGTTCCTGCGGGCCGATGTGCAGCCAGAACTTGGCCAGCACGACCCCATGCTCGGCGAGCTGTTCCTCGAAATCCACGATCTCGTGATAGGCACGGCCCCAGTCGCTCGGCGGCGCAAAGCCCTCGACGCGTTCCACCAGAACGCGGCCATACCATGAGCGATCGAAGATCGTGGTGAAGCCCGCGCGCGGCAGGTGTCGCCAGAAGCGCCAGAGATAGTGCTGCGCGCGCTCCTCGTCGGTCGGCGCCGCAATTCCGACGGTGCGGTAGAGCCGTGGCTCCATCGCCTGTGTGACTCGGCGGATAGCGCTCCCCTTGCCGGCCGCGTCCCAGCCCTCGAACACCAGCACCATGGAACGCCCTTTTTTGTGCGCGGCCCAGGCGAGCTTGCTCAGCCGCGCCTGCTGGGCGTCGAGCAGTCGGCCGTACTCGGCGTCCGTAAGCCGCTGCGACAGATCCACATGATTCAGCACGGAATCGATCGGGGCTGCGGGTGGCTCGTCCCCGGTGGCTGCAGCGGCTTTCTTGCCGGCGCGTGCGGCAGTGCTGCGTACGGAGGCGGACGTCGTCGCGGCCTTCATCCTCGTTCGGATCGCATCGAGCAGGATGTTCCCGACGGTGAGTTCACGGTACCGGCGGTCGGTAGCCTCGATCACGTGCCAGGGCGCCGCGGCGGAATCCGTACGACGGAGCGCGCGCTCCGATACCTTGGTGAAGGCATCGAACAGTTTGAAATGCTCCCAGTCGCCGGGAGCGATGCGTCCCGATTTTTCGAGACTCTTGA
Organism: Gemmatimonadota bacterium; assembly: GCA_003171215.1. GTDB lineage: Bacteria > Gemmatimonadota > Gemmatimonadetes > Gemmatimonadales > Gemmatimonadaceae > Fen-1231. The sequence goes on from PMYN01000067.1 coordinate 38,521, forward strand.
GACGTTTCTTCTGTTCCTTCTTGGGCAAGTGCAGCCAGAGCTTCACGATCACGGCGCCGTCGTCCGTGAGCATTTTCTCGAGCGCGACGATTCGGTTGAGCGCGACGTCGAAGGCGCTGGACTTGGACTTGCCGTATGCCCGGCTGATGATCGGCTCGGTATACCATGAGCCGAAGAAGATTCCGATGCGCCCGCAACCAGGCATCGCGCGCCAGAAACGCCAGTGGGTGGGGCGCTCCCGCTCCTCGTCGCTCGTTTCCCAAAACGCATGCGTCTCCACGCCGCGTGGATCGAGCCACTCGTTCAGGCGGTGCACCAACTCCCCTTTGCCGGCGCCATCGGCGCCGGACACGATCACGATGACGGGGAACTTCTGTGTGCGCAGCTCGAAGTGAGCGTTCAACAGGTTGGACCGAAGCTTCGGCAACGCGGCATCGTACTTCTTGGGCGTGATACTGTGGCCCAGCTCGGCGCTTTCAAACACGGAGGCCTCCTTGCCGTGCGACGATGCGTCCTCATGTGACGACCCGCACCTGAGAATTCAATGTACGATTCCCGCCGTGCCGCGGCGAACTGGGTACGCAGCTACGGCTTCCGCTGATACACCGCTAGCGTGGACACCGTTGTGCAAAGGATGAGCAGCACTGGGTAAGACTTACGCATTTCCTCTCCCCGGTTGTCGACGAAAAACGTGGCGCTCACGCGGCAGGCGAACACACTGCGCCGTGAGCGAGAGCGTCGCGAGAAGAAACGCGGTTTGACGCTGGCGATACCAGTGAGCCGGATCTCTCCGCCGCGCATCGGGCTCCTTACGAGTCATTGGTCTTCCTCATTCCGCGTTCAATGACGCAGCGTACGAGAACACCACCGTGCACAATGGTCCGGCAATCGCCGCGCCAAGCGAAATTCGGTTCATCCAGTGACCCGGTGCGGCAGCGTCGGCGAGCAACAGCACTCCGGCCGCGACGAACAGATACCCGCCGACGCGTTGCGTACGAGCCCAGTTCTCATCCGACGAAAGGCTCCACGGCGTTCTGATACCTACCCACCAATTTGATCTCAATCGTGGGAATACATTGCCCAGACAGATGAACAACGCACCGACGAGTCCCGGCACGACCCGATTCACGGGAATCGGAAATCCAAGAGCAGTGCCGAGCGACACACAGTGGATCGCGAAACAGAATGTCAGCACCGCGAAAGCGATGAGGTCGTAACTGCTCCAGAACTTCTCGTAGTTGCCCTTACGCGGGTCGGCAGCGGGCAACACACGAAACAGGACAGCGAAACCAATCATCAGGCACGGCATGAGGAACGCACCGAAGGGTTTGCCAACCCAGCCATTTGGCTGACCGTCCCAGCCCCAGTGAATCGCTACGGGGTCGGAGAGTCGCGAGTAGACGGCCAGCGACATCGCGAGTGCCGCCGCCACTGCGACGAGCGGATACCATTTTCGCATGGTCATTTCCGAGGCCTGGTCCATCCAATGAGGTGCTGCACGACATCCTGAAATACGGTGGTGTTCAGTTCGTACACCAGCTGCTGTCCGTCCCGAACGGCCAGGACAAGCCCGGCTTCCTTGAGCACCGCGAGATGTCGGGAGATGGTCGGCCACGAAGTGGAGAAGTGTTCGGCGATCTTACCTGACGGCAGCGGGCGCTTTACGAGCAGGCGAAGAATCTCCCTGCGCGTGGGATCAGCGAGTGCCCTGAACGCGGCGTTCATCCATTGAAGCTATGAGTATTAGCTAATAATGCAAGTATATACTGAGACGGCGTGGTGCGCAGCTCCGTGGGCGCTCGGTGGCCTGTCAAGAATCCGAGAACGGTTGGAAACACCCTCACCTCGCGCTTCCGGGGCGCGCGCCGCCACAAGACGGGTCCATACATGTACCCGAATGACCTCACCCACTGGCGGATCTGCCAGTGGCGCAATTGCGTAAACGCCTTGCTGGGCAGAGCGATCTGGCACATACTCGACCGGGCATCGCGTTCGCCGAACCGCGCGTCGCAAAGTTTGCAGGGACAATGCGGGACACCAGTCGAAGATGGTTAGGCAGGTTCCGCAGGGCATCGGCCGAGTAGATATCTTGTTCACATCCCTTTCCCGCTCTCGACACACCAATAGTGAGCTCAGGACGTACGCAAGCTCTCGTTGCACCCGCACTCATCGTTTGGGCGAGGAAGAGTGCTGGATTCGACGTTCCAGCAGCCGCCAAGAAGTTGAAAGTCGGAGACAGCGCGATTGCGTCATGGGAATCGGGATCGACGCGGCCTTCGTTGGCGCAGCTTCGCAAGATGGCCGTGCTCTACAAGCGGCCGCTCGCCGTCTTCTATCTCCCGGAACCGCCGCAAGGATTCACGGCCCTTCGCGACTTTAGAACGCTTGCCGGTGAGAAACAGCCATCTCGTTCACCGCGCCTCGAAATAGAGACTCGCAGAGCCCAACAACGCCGCGAGGCGGCACTCGACATTGCGGACGCGATTGGTGAAGAGTTTCCGACGTTCAGGATCTCGACGGAACTGGCCCAGGATCCTGTCGCGGTCGCCTCTCGACTGCGCCAGACCCTGGGCGTGTCGCTCGAGGAGCAGTTTGCTTGGAAGGACCAGTATCAGGCCCTCAACAGTTGGAAGCGCGCAGTCGAACATGCTGGAGTTCTCGTATTTCAAACCGAGAATCTCGCGATCAGGGACGCGCGCGGTTTCTCGTTGGCCCTTCAGCCGCTTCCAATAGTTGCCCTGAACTCGAAAGAGAGCCCACGCGGACGCGTTTTCACTCTCTTCCACGAACTCGCACATATCGCATTGCGCGCGAGCGGAGTCTGTGATCTACACGACCAAACCGGCTCTGCGCGCGAGATCGATCGGATTGAAGTGTTCTGCAACAGAGTGGCCGGTGCCTCACTCGTTCCGCCCGCTTCGATCGCGAATACACTCGCCACTCTGAATCTTGAGCGCGAGACCGAGTGGTCCGACGCTGCGCTGCGGATCCTCGCAGACCGCTACTCGGTTAGCTCAGATGCCGCTCTGCGTAGCCTCGTGCTCGCTGGTCGGTACCCGGCGAACGCGTACGCAGCGCGCCATGTTGCATTTCTGAAGGCGTGGGATTCCGATAAATCAAAGGGAGGGCGAGTTCCCTACTTTCGGCGTGCGCTGGGATGGAGTGGCAGACGGTTCGCGCGTATGGCTCTCACTGCGTATGACGATCAGCGCATCTCAAGTGCAGACGTCACCGAATATCTTCACGTGAAGATCAAGCAGGTCGAGCAGATTCGCAGCGCACTTCGGAAGGAAGACTACGCCGAGACCGCGTGACGATCTATTGTTTCGACACCAGCGCGTTGTTGGATGCGTGGAACCGGAGCTACCCCCCGGACGTGTTCCCGCAGCTATGGACAACGCTTGAGGAAAGCATCAAGTCCGGTGACCTCATCGCGCCCGAAGAGGTACGCTTGGAACTATCTAAGAAGGACGACGGGCTGTACAAGTGGACTAAGAAGCAGCGCGCATTCATTGTCGATCTAGACGACGCACAGCAGCGCTCGGCTGGGGAGATTCTTGCTCAGTTTCCCCGACTCGTCGACACGCGGCGCGGACGGTCTGGTGCCGATCCATTCGTCGTCGCGCTCGCGCGCGTACGTGGGGCCGTCGTCGTGACTGGGGAGAACGACGATGGAACCGCCGACAAGCCGAAGATTCCGACAGTCTGCACTGCATTTGGCGTCCGCTCAATCAAGGTTCTCGAGTTCATCCGCGAGAATCGTTGGGTGTTCGCGCATCGAGGTTGAGAGGCCGTGGGGACATGACGCCGGGTCCAGCTGTGCGGTCTGCCAGCCCCCGACGCCCTTGTGCGCCCAATGCACGCCTCCGAGGCGTCTGCTCCCTCTGCCTAGCGTGCCATCGCCTCCTTCGGCGCTGCGCCGGCCGGTGCGCGCAAATCAAGCCGGCCGAGCATCCGCAGCAACCCGTCCAGCACCGTGAACGGATGCGGCGGACAGCCGGCAATCCACAGGTCCACCGGGATCTCCGACGGCACTCCGTCGAGCACCTCCGGACTCCCGCGGAAGGGCCCACCGCTCGCCGCGCACGCTCCGACCGCGATCACGAGCTTGGGCTCGCCCACTGCTTCATATGTTCTCAGCAGCGCATCGCGCATGTTCCGGCTCACCGCGCCGGTAACGATCAGGCCGTCGGCGTGCCTCGGCGAGGCGACGAACTCCACGCCGAAGCGCGCCAGGTCGAACACGACGTTGCCGAGCGCGACCAGCTCGGCCTCGCAGCCGCCGCAACTGCCTGCGGCCACCGACCGAAGGCGGAGCGATCGCCCGAAGAGACGACGCATCGCATCCGCGAGCGGCCGCACGGGATCCGCACCGGTCTGCGATATCGTCAACGCTTCTCGCGTCGTGGCGGCCAGGCGATGATCGCCGCTGAAGTGCCCGCCTCGCTCCTCGAGTTCCAGCGCTTCCTCTGGTGAGAACAGGCACGCACCGAGGTCGAGCACCGGAAGCTCCCGGGTGCCTGTCGCGACCGGCCGTCCGCGAAAGCGAGGAGGAAGCGTGAGGTCGCCATCGGGAAACCGGACGCCCGGCGCGCCGAGCACGGCGCGGGCGCGAAGCAGGTCAAGCACGCGAGACTCCCCGGAAAGACGTGTGAATCACACCGTTACAGGTCATGCGCCGCATACGACAGGTTGAAGCTCTTGTTGCACATCGGGAAGTCCGAGATCTGGTTGCCCGGCATGGCGAGCGCGACCGCCGGCCAGTTTCGAAATGACGGATCCTGTACCTTGTGCCGCCGTATCCGGCCCTCCGCGTCGGTGATCAGCGCGTGCATCACTTCGCCGCGCCAACCTTCCTCGAGCGCCACCGCGAGTTCACTCGGCTGCGACGCGCCGCACGCGGCGCGCGTCACGCCGCGCGGCAGCGAGGACAACTGCTCCACCACGAACGTCAGGGATCGCTGCACCTCGAGCCACCGCACGAGCGCCCGAGCCGCGACGTCGCCGGCCCATGCCGTGGCGACCGGAATCTGGGCGAAACGAAAGACGCCGTAAGGATGATCGCGCCGCACGTCGCGCTCGACCTCGCAACTGCGGGCGACGAGACCCACGAAGCCGTGCGCCCGGCACGCGTCGTGCGACACCACGCCGACGCCCTCGAAGCGGGACTGCACGGACAGCGCGCCGAACAGCAGGTCGGCCGCGACCTCGACGTCTTCACGCAGCTTCTCCACTCTCCGAATGCACTCGGATGCCATCTCCGGCGGCACGTCGAACTCCACTCCGCCGGGGCGTATGAGTCCGCGCCCATACCGATTGCCGCTCAACGTGAGCAGCAGGTTCAGGCATTCCCCGCGCATCCGGCCGAGAAACGCGGCGGCCGGCTGATACGCCACGTCGCCAGAGAGCGCGCCGAGATCGCCGATGTGGTTCGCCAATCGTTCGAGCTCCAGCGCGATTCCACGAATGCTCTGCGCCCGCGCGCTCTTGCGGCTTCGCGAGATCGCCTCCAGCGCGCCGCAGTATGCGCTCGCGTGTGCGATCACGCTGTCGCCCGCCACCGACTCCGCGACCTGCACCGCACGGGTCCGGTCGGCGTTCTCGAGCAGGCACTCGATGCCGCGATGCTGGTACCCGAGCACGATGTCGAGCGAGAGCACTTCCTCACCGTGCGACTGAAAACGGAAGTGGCCGGGTTCGATGATACCGGCGTGCACGGGACCGACGGCCACCTCGTGCACTTCGTCGCCGCCGACTTGCGACCAGACGCGAACGTCTCGCGCCGGCATGGCGCGCGGCCATGCCCGCGGCGCGTGATCGGGCTCGTGTCGCCGCAGCGGCCGCAGCGACGGATGACCCTCCGGCACCGCGCCGCACTGTTCGGCGATCTCGCGCTCGAACAACGTCGCGTGCGCACAGCGCAGCGCGATCGACGGATAGTGTTGCCCGACCAACGCGCTCGCCGCGCCAAGGCGGCCGCGTGCATCGTCGGCAAGGATCGCCAGCAGGCACAGCCGGTCGTCGCCTTCGGGAAAGCCGAACAGGGTCAGCAACCGCCAGCCGTCGGCGGTCGCGCGCTCGATGACCTCGGCCAGTTCCTCGGCGCTCANNCGGAGCGGTCACGGTGCGCTGCCTCCCAGTGTCGCGGCGGCGCGCTGAAGCATGGCCTGCAGCGGCGGCGGGATGTAGATCCCCAGCATGAGCACCAGCGCCATGAGCGTCAGCGGACCGGCCAGCAGCCATGCAGACTCGCGCGGCTCCGTCCGCGCGGCGCTCGGCCCCGCTTCCGCCCACACCAATCCGAGCATCATCCCGGCGAGGCCGACGAAGATGACGGACAACATCACGACCAGCGCGATCGCGATCCACAGACGGTCCTGCTGAATCGCGCCGCTGATGATCGAGAACTCGCTGATGAAGAGTCCGAACGGGGGTGTGCCGGACACCGCGAACAGGCCGATAACGAGCAATATGGCGGAAACGGGACGTCGCCTGAGCATGCCCTTCATTTCCGCCGCAACCGACGTGTTCGCCGCGAGCACCAGATTGCCGACGACGAGAAAGAGTGCGCCTTTCAGCAGGCCGTTGTTGAGCACGTGCAGCACGGCGCCGTACGCGCCGGCGCCACCGATGCCGAGGCC
>PMYN01000116.1 GCA_003171215.1 Gemmatimonadota bacterium
AGTTCTCCGTCGATCGCCACGCGTTCCAGCGCGACTTCGGCCCGGGCGGCTTCCTGCTCCGCCTCGACGCCGGCGAGTTCGTTGTTCTGTCCCGCGAGCATGCCGCGCAGTTCCTCGAGCCGGCGATTGATCGCCAGCAGGTCGCTCTCCTCTCCGGCGACGATCTTCCGGGCCTGCTCCATCTGCGCGACGGCAGCCGTGGCCTGCTTCATCGTCTTGACGGAATCCATCTGTGCCTGATTCCGCTCGATCAGCAGCTTGTGCTCCGCGAGCTTGTCACGCAGCCACGCCTGCTTCTTCTCTTCTGCGGCGACGGCCGTCGACGTGCGGGCAATGGCGTCGAGCGTGCGCTGCTTTCGCTGGTCGAGCAGGAGGATCCGCGGTGCGAGCGCCGTGAGCCGTTCCTCGAGCCCGTGTATGACCACGTCATCCGCTTGCAACGCCAGCAATGATTCTAGATCAGTCGACAAGTAGCCTCCATAGGTTGTCCTCTAAACATAGTTGCCTTTCATCGAAAACGGTTCAAACGGCGACGAGCCCCAAGAAACGGCGACGAGCGACGGGTGAGCGGCAATCTGGCGAAGGGCGACTCGTGAGGAGCGCGGAGACGTTCTCCTCCCCCCTCGCATGTCGCACTTCACCAAGTCGCCGCTCACCCGTCGCTCGTCGCCGTAGGTTCCGTCGCTCGTCGCCGTTCGAATCCCCTCACCCGTCGCCATCTCGCTCATTTGCGGACTGACTTCCATCCCCTGCCGCCGATTGCGTTCAGTTCCCGGCGCAACACATCCTTCTCCCGAAGCAGCGCGTCCTTCTCCTCGCCGCCCGCCAACGGCGTCATGCGCTCCAGCTCATCCAGCCGCTCGCGCAACGACCGCTCCTTGAGCCGCCGGAGCGCATCATCCACCGTGCGCGGCCCGTCCATCACCGACCCCGGCTCCGCACGAATCGTTTCCATCACCTCGATCGCCGGCGAGTCGAGCGATTCCGCCAGCGTTTCGGGCGGCGCCTCCGCCCCGTGGAGCACGACGGCCTCGTACAGCGCCCGATACACCGGGTCGCGCATCACTCCGCGATCCGGTTCGGCAAGCGCCTCGACCCCGGGATGCGCGCCCTCTTGTTCCTCGAGCCGCCCGACGGATTCAACTACGCCTTCCGCGAGTGCCGGATGCAGCAGCATCACGCGAACCAGCGCCAGCTCGCTCGACGATCCCGGCACATCGCTGCGGTACGGCCCGTCGCGCTGGAGGCCCGAATCGCCCGGCATCTCCTCCTCGCGCATCGCGGCTGCCTTTCGCGGCGCGGCTGCATCGGGCGAAGGCCTCCGCACGTGTCCACGGTGCGACGGCGCCGCGCTCAGCTCGCGCAGCAGCACCTCGCGGTCGATTCCCGCCGCCTCGCTCACGCGGTTCACGTACAGATCCCTCGTGATCTCGTCCGTCGTCGCCCGAATGGTCGGCAGCAACGAGTCGAGCGCTCGGCGCTTCCGCTGGAGATCCGCGAACCATCCGCCGCGCTCGAGCAGCTGCACCTTCCGGTCGAACACATCCATCGACGCCGTGAGCAGCTTCTCCATCGCGTCGCGCCCATGCTTCGCGACGAAGGTATCCGGGTCCTCACCCTCGGGCAGCGTCACCACGCGCACCGTCATGCCGCGCGCCAGCAGCACATCCGCCGCGCGGAAACTCGCTTTCTGTCCGGGGGCATCGCTGTCGTAGAGAAGAAAGGCGGTCTTCGAGTACTTCGCGAGGAGATCCGCCTGTCCCTCCGCCAGCGCAGTGCCCATCGGCGCGACGACCGACTCGAGCCCCGCGTCCACGAGCCGCACCACGTCGAAGTATCCCTCCACCAGTATCACGCGTTCGTCGCGGCGGATCGCGTTGCGCGCGTTCGAAAGATTGTAGAGCAGCTTCCCCTTGGAAAATACTTCCGATTCGGCGGAGTTCAGGTACTTCGGCTCGCCCGGCCCGATCAGCCGTCCGCCGAACCCGACGGTGTGCGCGTACGCATCGAGAATCGGGAAGATCAGGCGATCGCGGAAGCGAGGCCGCGGCTCCTCCTGCTCCTCGCGTTTCACGAGCAGCCCGATGTCGAGCAAGCGCTGCTCGGTGTACCCGAGACCGTAGAGGTACGCGCGCATCAAGCCCAGTTCGCGCGGCGCGAATCCGAGCCCGAAGCGATCCGCGGTCTCGCGCGACACGCTGCGCTTCGCCAGATACTCGCGCGCCGGCGCACCGTGGTCGCTCTCCCACAGCATCTCGCGGAACCACCCCGCAGCGGTCGCATTGAGCTCCCAAAGCGGTTCGCGCGGATCGGGACCCTCGCGGCGGCGCTCCACCTCCCGCACTTCGATGCCGGACTTCTCGCCGACGTACTTCACCGCCTCGACGAACGAGAGACCGAGCCGCTTCTGCACGAAGGTGAACACCGATCCCTTTTCGCCGCACACGAAGCAGGTGTACCCGCCCTTGGGCTGCACCGAGAAGTTGTTGTTCGTGCCCTGATGGAACGGGCAGGGGCCGCGGTACACCGACCCCACTTTCTTGAGGCGCACGTGCTCGCCGATGATGGCGACGATGTCCGCCGCCTGCGAGACCTGGTCTACGACTTCATCCGGGATCACGATAGCTCCGCGATGGTCACGCCGGCGCCGCCTTCGTTCCACGCGCCCATGCGAAAGGTACGCACCCGCGTGTCGCCGGACAGCAGCTCGGCCACGCGCTCGCGCAGCGCACCCGTTCCCTTCCCGTGAATGATGCGCAGCGCGCGCAGATCGGCGCGCACCGCCGCGTCCACCGCCTGCGTCACGGCGATGTCCGCCTCGTCCACGCGCATGCCGCGGAGATCGACCTCGTGCTTGACGTCGACGTCGGGCTGGTCGCCCAGAAGCGGCACTGCGACCTCGACCCGCGTGACCGCGTCCAGCGCCCGCTTCGAGAGGCGCTTCAGCGTCTTGAGCGGCACCGTGAGCTTCATCGCGCCGACGGCGACGACGGCGTCGCGGCCGCGCATCTCCACGACGCGCCCCGCCTTCCCGCCGAGAGTCGCGACCGCGACAGCCGAGCCCAGTTCAATTCTTCCGGCTTCCGCGCTTCCGGCTTCCGGCTTTCCTCCTTCCCGCTCTCCGGCTTGCGGCTTCGACTCTTCCGCCTCGAGCGCCGCGAGCGCCTCTCCGGCTTCGGCCGCCTTCTGCTCGGCTGCGCGCCGCGCCGTCGCCGCCGCGGTCTCGATCTGGTCCGCGCCAGCGGCGCGCAGTTCCCTGATGGTCTTCTCGATCTCGTGCCGCGCATCGAGCAGATAGCGCCTGGCATCGCTTCGCGCGGCGCGCTCGAGCTCGCGTTCCTTCTCGCGCACGACCTTCTCGCGTTCGCCCACGCGCTCGGCGCGCGCCACGGTCGCGTCGTGATGCGCGTCCGCGGCCTTCTCGCGATCCTCGATCGCCTTCTGCCGCGCCTCGAGATCTTCGAGCAGCGCCGCGACGTCGCGCTCTCCTTTCGGCACGCGCGCTTCGGCGTTGCGCAGCACCTCCTCGGGCATCGCCAGCCGTCGCGCAATGCTCAGGCCGTATGAGCGGCCGGGCACTCCCTTCACGAGGCGAAAGGTCGGCGCGAGAGCTATTGCGTCGAACTGTAGAGAGGCATTTACCACGCCCGGCACTTCGTGCGCGAGTTCCTTGAGGGCGCCGAGGTGCGTCGTGGCGATCGAGGTGGTTCCGCGTCGTGTGAGCGTCTCGACGATGGCGCCGCCGAGCGCCGCGCCCTCGACGGGATCGGTGCCGGAGCCGAGTTCGTCGATCAGCACCAGCGATCGCGCCGTCGCGTCGCGCACGATCTCCGTGAGGTTGCGGAGGTGCGCGCTGAACGTGGAGAGCGACGCCTCGATGCTCTGTTCGTCGCCGATGTCGGCGAAGAAGCGATCGAAGAGCGCGATCCTCGATCCCAGTCCGACGGGCGCGGGGATTCCCGACTGCGCCATGAGCGACAGCAGCGCGATCGCCTTGAGCAGCACGGTCTTGCCGCCCGTGTTCGGCCCGGACACCAGCAGCGTGTGCTCGCCCGCGTCCATCGTGAGCGCGAACGGAACGACGCTCGCGCGATCGCGTGCGAGCAGGAGCGGGTGACGGCCGTCGAGAATGGAAAATCCGGTTCCGCCCAGGGCGAGCACCACCGGCGCGCAGCCATATGCGATCGCGTAGCGTGCACGGGCGTAGAGCGAGTCGAGGGTGACGAGCGCGTCGAGCGTCGCAACGAGTGCATCGCGATGCGGCCGCAGGCGATCGGTGACCTCGAGCAGGATCCGCTCCGTCTCGCGCAGTTCCTCGGCCTCGAGCTCGCGCATCCGGTTCGACGCCTCGACGGCGGCCGGCGGCTCGACGAACAGCGTCGATCCGCTCGACGACATGTCGTGCACGATCCCGCCCACCGCGCCGCGGCCCTCGCGCCGCACCGGAATCACGTAGCGGCCGTTGCGCACCGTCACCGAGGCGTCCTCCACGCGGTGATGCGGCTCGAGCTTCGCCATCAGCCGCTCGAGCATGCGCACGAGATCCGCGGCCGCGCCGCGCAGTTCCTTGCGCACGCGCCGCAGCAGGGGCGACGCATCGTCGCGGACCGTCGCGTCGTCCTTGATCACGCGGTCGATTTCGCGCTCGGTCTCGGGGTCGCGCACGAGCGACGCTGCGAGCGATTCGAGCGGCGCCGTGACGCCGTCGTCGAGCGTCTTGTCGTGCAGCGCGTCGAGGGCCCTGCGCGAGGAGAGCAGCAGCGTCACCGCGGCGCGCAGCTCGAGCGCGGTCCACGCGGTCCCTTCCACGCGCAGCCGTCCGAGCGCGGCCGCGAGATCGGGAATCGGCTCCGGATTCCACCCCGCTTCGCTCCCGACCATCGCGCGCATCGCCTCCACGCGCGCGTGCTCGCCGGCAACCTCCCGTTCGGAAAGGAGCGGCTGGAGTTGCCTGGTTCTCGCGGCGCCGGCTGCACTCGACGCGTGCCCCGCGACGAGGTCCAGCACGCGGGAGAACTCGAGCACCGTGAGCGCGTGCCCTCCGGGATTCACGCCGCGGAACCGCCTGTGCCCAACTCCTCTCGGGCGATCCGGTTGATCGTGCTTCCCTCCGCGCGTCCCTTGTACTGGGGAACGACCCTGCCCATCACGGCGCCGATGTTGGCCGCGCCGCCCTTGATGGCGGTACGAACGGCTTCACGGATTTCGTCGTCGCTCACGGACGCGGGGAGATACACCTCGAGGACGCGGATTTCCTCACGCTCCTGCGCGGCCAGCTCCGAGCGGCCGCCCTTCTCGAAGGCCTCGAGCGATTCACGGCGTCGCTTGATGGCCTTGCGCAGCACCTCGATCACGTCGGCGTCGGTGATGTCGCGCTGGACCGAAGTGTGGTGATTCTCGATGTCTGCGAGGACTGTCCCCAGCACGAGCGTGAGCGGCTTGTTGCGGGCCTTTCGGGACGCGTTGAGCTCTCCACGAAGGCGGTCCTGCAGGCTGGCCACGGGCTTATTGAGTGCGGATTGGGCTGGGGAAATCAGCGAATGTAAAACTATCCGGTTCTTCGCGTTGGGGACAGGTCGACGAGATGCGGGATGCGGGGTTGGGATGCAGGAATCGGGAAAGACAGGATACGGAATGCGGAAGGGATGCAGGATGCGGGTACTACACGAGTGGTACCCGCATTCATCATCCCTCCCGCATTCTGCATCGGCCCTTTCCCGATTCCCGCCTCCCAACCCCGCATCCCGCATCGAGCAGCAGGGGTAGATTTAGGCACGCCAAATGCCCCACACCAAGAACTCCGTCTTCCTCGACCCCTCCGGCAAGCGCTGGCGCGCCATTCGTCGCGCCACCCTCGCGGTAGGCATCTTCTCCACCCTCGTCGCCCTCGGCCTTGCGATCAGCTTCGTGATCCCGCCGATCCTGCCGAACCTCCAGGCCGCGAAATCGGCCGTACGAATTTCCACAACCCAGAACCGCCTCGTCGTCACGAGGGACGCCGCCCGCAAGCGCGCCGACCGGCAGCAACTCCTCGCGGCCCTCACGAGAAAGCCGGCGCCGCCCGCCACGCACGCCGAGCGCCTCCCCGTCACGGTCAATCGCGTGGCGGAGCCGCCGGGCGCGGCGAAGAAAGTCGTGCCCAGCCAGCAGCGCCCGCCGATCGTCGCCGGCTTCTACGTGAACTGGGACGACAACTCCTTCTCCTCGTTCAAGGCGCACGTCACCGACCTCGACTGGGTCATCGGCGAATGGGTCTTCCTCGGGAAGGGCGGCACGGGACTCAAGATCACGCCCGACGCGAAGGTGCTGTACGTCGTCCAGAACCTCCCCGAAAAGGACCGACCGCGCGTCTTCGCGATGGTCAGCAACTTCGACGGCACGAAGTTCGACGCCGTCCTGCTCCGCCGCATGCTCGCGACGCGCGCGTCGCGCCAGGCCGCCGCGTTCCAGCTCATCGAGGCCGCGCAG
>PMYN01000123.1 GCA_003171215.1 Gemmatimonadota bacterium
CTCTCCGACGCCCCGCTCGCGAAAGGGAGCTACACCCTCGAGACGCTGGCCGACGACGTCGCGGCGCTCCTCGACGTGCTCGAACTCGAGCGCGCGGCAGTGGTCGCGCAGTCGATGGGCGGACGCATCGCGCTGGAAGTCGCGCGCCGCCATCGCGTGACGCGGCTCGCGCTGTTCGGGCCGGTGGGACTCGGCGAAGTGTCGCCAGCACGCGAGTTCGCGCCGTTTCTTCCGAAACTGCCAGGGGCGCTCGCCACGATGCTGGTGCCGCGGGAGCTCGTCGAGCTCGTGCAGCGACGCGTGTACGGCAAGATCGGCTGGTTCACCGAGCGCGACATCGACGAGTACTGGGCGCCGACGCAGTTCCCGGCCGTGGTGCAGGCTGCGATGCAGATGCTGCGAGAGTTCGACTGGGCACCGCTCACACCGGAGACGCTCGCGCAGATCCCCTCGCCCACGATGGTCGTGTTCGGCACGCTCGACGGAACGGTGAAGCCGGTGAACGCAGAGCATCTCGTGAAGGCGCTGCCGAACGGGCGCCTCGAGTGGATCGAGGGCGGAGGGCATGTCGTCATGGAAGAGGTGCCTGATGCCGTCAACGCGCTGCTCCTGAGTTTCCTCGCGGAGTAGCCCGGCTCCCCCGGCCCGATTAGCTTCAAGGTCAGACGGGATAGGCCGGCCGGTCGCATGCGGGTTTGTTCAGGTGCGCCCCGGGTCCCGTCGAGCCGATCTTCCGATTCGCGGAGGCATTGGCTCACCGCGGAGCCAAACCTCACGAGTTGAAATGAAGACGAAGAAGGCGGCGAGTCCCGCCGCACGCCGCGCACCGCGCGCCGCGGCTGTCGCAGCTGCCGCGCGCGAGTCGGCACCACCAGCAGAAATCGCAACAGCACTCCCCGGCGGCGAACTCGCCGCGGCTGAAGCCGCGACCATCGATATCACGTTCGCCGACCTCGGCCTCACCGCGCCGATGCTCAAGGCGCTCTCCGACGCCGGCTATCAGCGCCCGACACCGATCCAGGCGCAGGCCGTCCCGCTCGCGCTCAAGGGGCGCGACATCATCGGCCTCGCGATGACCGGCACCGGCAAGACCGCCGCATTCGTGATTCCGATCATCGAGCGCCTGCTCGGAGGACCGCAGCGCACGCGCGCATTGATCCTCACGCCGACGCGCGAACTCTGCGTGCAGGTCGAGGAGAGCTTTCGCAAGTACGGAAAACACTCCGGCCTCAGCGTCATTCCCGTGTACGGCGGCGTCGGGTACGATCCGCAGGTGAAGGCGCTGCGTGGCGGAGTGGACGTGGTCGTCGCGACGCCGGGACGGCTGCTCGACCATCTCGAAAAACAGAACGTCGTGCTGGACGAGATCGAAGTGCTCGTGCTCGACGAAGCGGACCGCATGCTCGACATGGGGTTCGCTCCGCAGATCAACCGGATCGTCGCGCAGCTGCATTCCTACCGCCAGACGCTGCTCTTCAGCGCCACGATGCCGCCCGAAGTCGAGGCGCTCGCGCGGAAATATCTGCGCAAGCCGGTGGTGGTGCAGGTCGGCCGGCGCTCGGGTGCGGCGACCACCGTTCAGCATTTCGTCTATCCGTGCCCGAAGGACAAGAAGACGTCGCTGCTCGTCGAACTGCTGAAAAAGGAAAGCCTCGACAGCGTGCTCGTGTTCACGCGCACCAAGCACGGCGCCGACCGCGTCGTGAAGGCGCTCGAGAAGGCGGGGATCAATGCGGGCGCGATGCACGCGGACAAGACGCAGGGACAGCGCACCAAGGCGCTCGACGACTTCAAGAACGCCAAGCTGCGCGTGCTCGTCGCGACCGACATCGCGCAGCGCGGGCTCGACATTTCCGGCATCTCGCACGTCATCAACTTCGACGTGCCGCAGCAGGCCGAGGACTACGTGCACCGGATCGGGCGCACCGGCCGCGCCGCGGCCACCGGCGACGCCTACACGTTCATGTGCGCGGACGAGATCGCGATGGTGAAGTCGATTGAGCGAATAATTGGGCAGCCGATCCCGCGGATTTCGGTGCCGGGGTACGATTTCGGGACCTGATTGACGAGGTGCGCGCGATGGGTGAGGGGCGATCCAGCGCCGTCTCTCGAGCCATCCTCACCACGCCGCCCTCACCCGCCCCAGCCGCGACATCACGACGGTATCGGAGCGCGTCCCCCGACTCACGACCACCGTCGTATTCGCGGCGCCCCAGCCCAGCCCGCCCGGCGCGAACGTAACCGACTCCCGCGAGGCCTCGAGCCGGACCCCCCGGGTGTGCAACACGTCGCGCTCGAGCAGCGTCTCGCCCCCGCTCACCACGCGCAGCCGCCCGGTGCGCGGATCGGCGACGAACGACGCATACGCCCCACGCTGGCTGGCGGCGGCCCGAGCAGCCGCCAGCGCCAGCACGACATCCTGCGTGGCGCCCTTCACGCTGAAGCGATCGATGAGCGCCGCGGCTCGCGGCACGGCGATCGACGTGAGCACGCCGAGGACCGCCAGCGTGACCACCAATTCCGCGATCGTCGCACCCCGGCGAACGTGTGGCACGGGCGGCTCCCGAACGGGTCACTGCTGATATACGTTCACGCCGGAGCGGGAGCGTCATCGCGATGTTGCGTGCAGGATCGTTTCAGCCCGCGGCGGCCACACTCGGGAGAACGCACATGCCATACAAGGTTCGCGCAGGCCACTTCGTTCTGTTGGCGCTTGCCGGTGCGGCGATCGCCGGCTGCGTGGCGAGCCCCGCATCCGCGGCGCGCCAGGCGCAGCAGATGGCCGACATCGGCGACCAGCTCAACGAGCTCCGCACGGAAAATGCGACTCTCGAAGGCGTGGTGGATTCGCTGCACACCGTGATGGCGAAACACGACACGACGCTCGCGCGGCTCGCCAACGCGACCGGCGTCGTCGTGGTGAAGTGAGCGCGTATGCAATGGCGGTGCGGAGTGGCGCTCGCGGCGGCGCTGACGGCTTTCGCCGGAGGCGCCCGCGGCCAGGGCGCAAAGGAAGGACCGATGCCATTTCTCGCACTCGGTGACTCGTACACGATCGGCGAGAAGGTCGACTCGGCGGGACGGTGGCCCGTGCAGCTCGCGAAGGCCCTCCGCGCGAGGAAGCTGAACGTCGGCGACCCCGAGATCGTCGCGCGCACGGGCTGGACGACCGATGAACTCGCCGCCGGCATCGAGATCGCGGCGCCCGGAGGTCCGTACTCGCTCGTGAGTCTGCTGATCGGCGTCAACAATCAATACCGCGGCCGCGACGCCGAGAAGTATCGCGCCGAGTTCAAGTCGCTCCTCGCACAGGCGGTCGAGTTTGCCGGCGGGAAGGCATCGCGGGTGATCGTGCTCTCGATTCCCGACTGGGGAGTGACGCCGTTCGCCGCGGGACGCGACCGGGCGAAGATCGCGGCCGAGATCGATCACTTCAACGCGATCGGACGCGAAGAGTCACGGGCCGCGGGCGCGCACTGGATCGATGTGACGCCGGCGTCGCGCGAGGAACACCCCGGATGGGTCGGCGCCGACGGGCTCCATCCGACCGCGACCCAGTACGCACGCTGGGTCGAGCTTGCGCTCGATGCCGCCGCCGCCGCGCTGAAGAATTGAGCCCGCTCGGCGCACGGTCGCTTCGGTATATTTGTGAAGCCGATCCCACCGGAATATGCGGAGGCCCGCGTGCACATCGCGATCGAGTACTGCACCGCTTGAAACTACGAACCCCGTGCCGTCAGTCTGGCGGCTGCGATTCGTGAACGCCATCCCAGCGCCGAGATCACGATGAATCCATCCGGAGGCGGCCGGTTCGAGGTCATGCTCGACGGCGCGCCGATTTTCGAGAAGTCCAGGCTCGGCCGCCACGCGCAGCCGGGTGAAGTGCTTCGCCTCATCGCCAGCGCTGCGCCCAGGTGAGAATCGCGATCTCCACAGGCGGCGGCGACGCGCCGGGGCTCAACGCCGTGATTCGCGCCGCGGTGCTCACGGCGATCGATCGCGGGTGGCACGTGCTCGGAATCAAGAAGGGGTATGCGGGCCTGCTCGGCGACGACGAGGTCATTCCGCTCACGCGCGATGAGGTGCGCGGCATCGGACACCTCGGCGGCACAATCCTGCGCACGACGAACCGCGGGAATCCATTCTCGTACCCGGTGCGGCAGCCCGACGGGAGCTTCGTCGAGATGGACCGTTCGGACGAATTGCTCGAGAACGCGCGCAACCTCGGGATCAACGCGCTCATCTCGATCGGCGGCGACGGATCGCTGGCGATCGCGCAGAAGCTCGCGGTCAAGGGCCTGCGCGTCGTGTGCGTCCCGAAGACCATCGACAACGACGTGAGCGGCACGCTGAGCACGTTCGGGTTCGACACCGCCGTGAACACGGCCATGGAGGCCATCGACAAACTCCATACGACGGCAGAGAGTCATGATCGCGTGATCGTGATGGAGGTCATGGGGCGCCACGCCGGATTCATCGCGCTGCATTCCGGAGTCGCCGGTGCGGCGCATGTGATCCTGATTCCCGAGATCCCGTACGATCTCACGGTGGTGTGCGAGGCGATCATGACGCGCGAACGGCGCGGCCGGTTCTTCGACGTCGTCGTCGCCGCCGAGGGGGCGTACCCGAAAGGCGGGATGGAATCGGTGATGGGGGAATCGATGCCCGGTCATCCGCGGCGGGTGGGCGGGATCGCGGAGCGACTGGCGCTGCAGATCCAGGAAAAGACGGGGAAGGAGTGCCGGTCGCTGGTGCTCGGACACCTTCAAAGGGGTGGGATGCCGACGGGGTACGACCGGTTACTCGCGACCCGCTTCGGCGGAGCGGCGGTGCAGGCCGTAGAGGACGGGAAGTGGGGGCATATGGTGGCGCTGCAGTCGCCGAACATCGTGACGGTCCCGATCGAGGAGGCCCTGCGGCAGCCGAAGAAGGTCGATCTGGGCCATGATCTGGTGCGGACGGCCCGTCGGCTGGGTATCAGCTTCGGGGACTAGTTGCTCCGGATCCCGCATTCTTCGCCCGCACCCCGCACCCCGCACCCCGCATCCGGTCGGCCCACCCATCCTTGAACCCAAAGCCAGGTCGGGGGTATGACGTTCCGAGGCCCCGCCGAGTATGATTGTGGCGGTTCCCAAGGATGCATCGTCACATTCTCGGCGCCCACTGACGCACTTGGAGGTTGTGGTGTCCCGTTCGTCGATTCGAGTCCTCTGCCTTGCCGGCTCCCTGGCTTCGCTCGCTGCGCTCCCGCTGGGCGCGCAGGAGAAGAGCACAAGGGAGACGAAGGCCGCCAGCAATGTGCCGCAGTCGGCTCAGCCGCCTGCGGGGCTCTGCCGCGTGTGGCTCGAGAACGTGCCGGCCGGCCAGCAGCCCGCGCCGACGGACTGCGCGACGGCAATCAAGAACCGGCCGAACAACGCCCGCATCGTCTTCGGTGACCTGAGCAAGGAAGCCGCGAAGCCGCAGCAGAGGTCGTCGGCGGCCCAGGCCGACGAGCGCACGAACGGCTGGACGAACCGTCCGGCCGATCCGCCGCGCCGCTCCGACATGTCGCCGGGAATCCCGGCCCACCCGGCCGAGTCGCGCCAGAACGATGGCGGCGGTGTGCGTCAGGTGAACGCCACCACGCCGGTGATCCGGCCTCCAACATCGGATAGCGGGCCCAAGCGCCGTCCGTAGATTTAGCGGCATCGACTCCTCAGAAAACCTCCGCCGAGTTCGCGACCCGTACCTCCCGCCCGACCACGACGCGTTCGTGGGTTCGGGCGCGACGCGCCGCCTGATCGTCATCGCGCCCACGCGCGCCGCCTGCGAAACGATCGAACTCGCGTTCGGACTGGATCTCGAGACCACGCTTTGGCGCACGCACGGCACCGAGCTCACGGCGCTCGCTGAAAAATTTCGCCTGGAAGAAACTTCCGCCGAACCCGGCAGCGGTGGCGCCATCCGCCGCGGTTTCGGGATCGTCGCCGGCACCGGCACGGGCAAGACGCTCTCGATCCGCCCGATCGCGTACACCCTGCTCGGCACGACGGAACTGCGGGTCGGCGTGATCAACCGTGAACGCGAGGCGACGCCGGAATCGCCCTCGTGGAATGTCGTGATCGTCACGACCGGAATCGCGCGGCGATGGTTCCAGGACGGCGACATCCGGCCGCAGGACGCGCTGGTGGTGGACGAGATCCACCAGACGAGCGCCGAGCTCGAACTCTGTCTCGCGCTCGGCAAGCGCGTGGGATGCCGCTTCATCTGGCTCTCGGCGACGGTCGATCCGTCGTTTTACGCGCGCTACCTCAATGCCGCCAGCGTGGTCGAGAGCAGTGTGTTCGACCCGGCGAAGGCCGCCAAGGTCGAGGTGATGCGCTCCGATCCGCTGCGATTCCTGGACGACAAGTTCCTCACGCAGGTGACGAAGGAGAAGCGCGGTGTCGGCGTCTTCCTTCCGACGCGCGCGGGCGTCGAGCAGGCCGCGGCGACGGTCGGCGCCCGTTTCCCGAGGATCACGTCGCAGTTCTATCACGGCGGCGAGCCGATTCGCGTGATTCGTCCGTTCCTCGAGGGCGCCGTGGAGAAGCCGTATCTCCTCGCGATGACTGCGGCGGGACAGAGCGCACTCAACGTGCAGGGGCTCGACACGGTGGTGATAGACGACACCCGTTTCGCCAACGTCGTCGATCACGGGCGCAACGTGCTCACGCGCGTGCACCTCGGTGCGAACGAGATCCTGCAGATGGCGGGGCGCGTGCACGGCCGCGTGGCCGGCGGGCGCGTCTTCATCCTCTCCGACCGCGACATCCGGTTCGAGTCGCTGCGTCCGACCGCTCCGGAGTTCCAGCTCGCCGGGGATTCCGAGCGCGTCGCGATGACCTGCGCCGCCCTCGCCGTGCGCGCCGACCAACTCGAGCTCCCCGTGCCGCTCGATCGCGCCAGCTATCGCAACGCGGTCGCCAAGCTCGAGTCGCGCGGCATCGTCGAGAACGGCGGGCTCACGCGCTACGGCAAGGCGGTCGAGGCGATGCCGGTCGACCGCCCGTGGGCCGAGCTGCTCGTGCATTGCGACGACGGCCTGCTGCCGTACGTCTCGGTGATGAGCGCGGTGGAGTCGCTGCACCGCATGACGCGCGACGACCGCGACATCGATGGGCTCGTCGTGCACGGCAGCGACAACCTCACCGCGTACAACGTGTACGCGGAAGCGTTCACGAAGTGCGGATACGTGGGCGAGGTGTACGGATTGCCGCGGCACCTGTTCGATCCGGGCATCGAGCAATGGGCCGAGCGGCGCGGCGTGCTCGTGAAGGCGATCGAAGACGCGGCGCTCGGCATGGCGAGCGTCTTTCGCGCGGTGAAGCTCCCGCTGCCCGCGGCGATGCCGCAGGTCGGCGACCAGATCGAGCGGCGTTTCGTGGACCTGCTCGCGAAGATCCAACCGTTCGATCTCGTCATCGACGAGCTCACGGCCGACGGGCACGAAGCGCGCGTCTCCAAGACGAGCGTCGCGGGAACGTGGGGGGCGGTTAGCGGGACGCTCCGCTATTTCGCCGATGCGTACGGCAATCCGCGCGCGGCGATCGAGGGCACGAACGTGCCGATGACGCTCATCAAGCGCTACGCCACCTCGAGCGCGCAGACGCTCGTGTACGATGCGAAGCACAAGCAGTCGCCGCTCGCGATGGAGCGGAGGGTCGACTACTTCGGGTTCGAGCTGGAGCGTGAGCGCGAGGCCGTGCACGAATTCCCGGCCGGCCTGGAAACCGAGGCGCGGCGTGTGCTCGCCGAGGCGCTCGCGCGCGGCGAGGCGCGGCACGCCGCGGTGATGCGGAACCGGCAGCCGATCGAGGAGGTGCGCGAGGCGTACCGCCGCTCGGGCGGCGCGACGCCGCGGCTCGGCCTNNCGCAATCCGAGCGCGCGCGGCTGTCCGCGCTCCCCGGCGCGGCGGAGCTTCGCGATCGCACGGTGCCGATGCACTACGAGATCGAGGACACGCCCGACGGTCCGCTCGGCGTCGTGCGGCTCGTGGTTCCGGAGAAGATCGCGCGCGGCCTCATGCGGGAGGAACTGCCCGAGCTCGACCGCCCCGTGCGCTTCACCGTCACGCGCGGCGGACGCGGATCGGTGAAGGCCGAGTCGCTCGACGGGATCGCCGAGGCGCTCGAGCGCCCGTACACGGACGAAGAAGCGCGGCGTTCGCAGGAGCGGGGTCAGTACGGATCGCGCGGGCCGAATCCGTCGCGCGGCGGACGCGACGGTCGCGACTCACGCGGCGGGCGTGACGACCGCGGCGGACCGCCGCAGCATGGCAAGAAGGGCGGACACGACAAGGCGTCGCACCGGCCCGGGTCGCCGTCGGGCCGCGGCAAGCGCAGAGGGAAGCGGGGATAGCGGCCGGTCGACGCTGGACGCTCCGCGGGCGCAGGCGTACGTTCCGAAAACATCAACACACTGCCCAGGGCAGAGGCCGCATGGAACGTCGCGATCTTCTGCGCGCGCTTGGCGCCGCAGCCGCATTCACGCTCATGCCGCGCACCGCGCACGCGGCCTGGGAAGCAGTCGCCGCCGCGCCGGGCGCGCCGCCGCGCGTTCTCACCGATGAGCGATCGGAGCTCGTCGCCGCACTCGCGGACGCGATCATTCCCCGCACCGACACGCCGGGCGCGACGGACGTGGGCGTCACCGCATTCATCGACGTGATCGTCTCCGAGTACTACAGCGACGACGAACGCGCCGTGTTTCTCTCGGGTCTCGATTCGATCGGCGCGCGCGTGAAGCTCGGCGGCGCGGCCACGTTCGCGGAGATGACGCCGGATGCGAGGAGGACGCTGCTCGATTCGCTCGACCAGCCGCTCGACCAGCAGGCGCCCGAGGCGCGCACGTGGTCGCGGCTCAAGGGACTCGTGATCCACGGGTACTTCACGAGCGAGCGCGTGCAGAAAGAAGTCCTGAAGACCGTGATCATGCCCGGGCGCTTCGACGGCAACGCGCCGATGAAGGCGGCGACCGGAGGGTCCCATGACTGAGACCACGAAGTTCGACGCGATCGTTGTGGGTTCGGGGATCAGCGGAGGCTGGGCCGCGAAGGAACTCACGGAGCGCGGGCTGAAGACGATCGTGCTCGAAGCGGGCGGACCGACGGATCCGGTGGCCGATTTCGTCGAGCACGTGCAGCCGTACGAGATGCACTTCCGCGGCTACGGCGACCGGAAGGCGCTGATACGCGACCATCCCATCCAGCGCGAGTGCTACGCATGCGACGAGCTGGGACACAAGTTCTTCGTGAACGACCATGAGAACCCGTACACGGCGCCGGCGGATGCGCCGTTCCGCTGGTTCCGCGGCCGCCAGGTGGGCGGGCGCTCCGTCACGTGGGGACGGCAAGTCTATCGCTGGAGCGACCTCGACTTCACGGCGAACGCGAAGGACGGGCACGGCAACGACTGGCCGATCCGCTACGCGGACATCGCGCCGTGGTATTCGCACGTCGAGAAGTTCATCGGTGTCACGGGCGCGCACGAGGGGCTTTCGCAGCTTCCGGACGGCGAGTTCCTCCGCCCGATGCAGATGACCGTGGTCGAAGCGGAGGCGAGCGCGAAGATTCGCGCGTCGTTCGGCGGATCGCGCGTTATGACGATCGGCCGCGCCGCGGTCCTGACGGAGGACCACAACGGACGCTCCGAGTGCCATTACTGCGGCCCGTGCGAGCGCGGGTGCATCACCCACTCGTATTTCAACAGCATCGGATCCACGCTTCCGGCGGCGGCGAAGACCGGCCGCATGACGCTGCGCCCGCACAGCGTGGTGGCCGAGGTGCTGTACGACGCGAAGCGGGGTCGCGCACGCGGCGTTCGCGTGATCGACGCGCTCACGATGCAGGAAACGGTGTTCGAGGCCCGCATCGTGTTTCTCTGCGCATCCACGATCGAGTCGTCGCGCATCTTGCTGAACTCCAAAAACTCGCGGTTTCCAGATGGACTCGCGAACTCGTCCGGCACGCTCGGCCGCTATCTCATGGATCATCACTACGGTTCGGGCGCGTCGGGGCACTATCCGGGTCACACCGACCGCCGGACGATCGGTAGCCGGCCGAACGGCATCTACATCGCGCGCTTCAGGAACGTGAAGGAGGCGCATCCCGATTTCCTGCGCGGGTACGGCATGCAGGGAGGATCGGGGCGTTCGGGATGGGGACGCGGCGGCTCGATGCCAGGCTACGGCGCGGCGTTCAAGCAGTCGCTGCTCGACGAGCTCGGTCCGTGGAATCTCTCGGCCTCCGGCTGGGGCGAAACGCTGCCGCACGAGGACAACCGCGTCACACTCGACCCCGACGTAAAGGACAAGTGGGGGATTCCCTCTGCGCGCATCGACGTGCGCTGGCGCGACAACGAGCGCGCGATGGACAAGGACATGCAGGCCGCCATGGCCGAGATGCTGGACGCAGCCGGATGCACGGAGATCAGGACGCACGGCTCGAACAATCCGCCGGGCCACTGCATTC
Organism: Gemmatimonadota bacterium; assembly: GCA_003171215.1. GTDB lineage: Bacteria > Gemmatimonadota > Gemmatimonadetes > Gemmatimonadales > Gemmatimonadaceae > Fen-1231. Next base: position 10,494 of record PMYN01000123.1, read on the forward strand.
ACGAGATGGGCGGCGCGCGCATGAGCCTCGCGCCGAAGGACGGCGTGCTGAACAAGTGGAACCAGGCATGGGATGTGAAGAACCTGTTCGTGACGGACGGTGCGTCGATGGCTTCGAACGGATGCCAGAACCCGTCGATCACCTATATGGCGCTCACGGCGCGCGCTGCCGCGCACGCCGTCGGCGAGATGAAGAGGGGTGCGCTGTGAGCCGCGGCATCAGCCGGCGCCAGGCCGTGGGAACGATGGCGGGCCTCGCCGCGTCAGCCGCACTCGTGCCTCGGGCCCGCGCGTTCGAGCCCGCAGCGAATCCGGCAAGAGCCGGACGGCTCAGGCAGTCGGTGAGCCGCTGGTGTTACGGCAAGCTTTCGCTCGACGACCTGTGTGCGGCGTCGAAGAAGATCGGGCTGTCGGCGATCGACTTGCTCGACGAGAACGAGTGGGCCACGCCGAAGCGCTTCGGCCTTTCGTGCGCGATGGCGAACGGCTTCGGTTCGATTCCCAGGGGCTTCAACCGTCCCGACAATCACGACAGGCTCGTCGCCGACGCGGAGCGGATGATGCCGCTCGCCGCCGCGGCCGGGGTGCCGAACATCGTGTGCTTCAGCGGCAATCGCGCGGGCATGTCGGACGGCGAGGGGATCGCGAACTGCATCACCGGCCTGAAACGCATCACGCCGACTGCGGAGCGCGTGGGCGTCACGCTTTGCCTCGAGCTGCTCAACAGCAAGGTCGATCACCACGACTACCACGCCGACCACACGGCGTGGGGAGTGCAGGTGGTGCAGGGCGTGGGATCGCCACGGCTGAAGCTGCTCTACGACATCTACCACATGCAGATCATGGAAGGTGATGTCGTCCACACCATTCGCGAGAGCGCGCGACACATCGCGCACTACCATACCGGCGGGGTGCCGGGGCGGAACGAGATCGACGAGACGCAGGAGCTGAACTACCGGCGAGTGGCGCAGGCGATCGCGGAGACCGGATTCAGCGGATTTCTCGCGCACGAGTTCGTGCCGCGGCGCGATCCGATCACCTCACTCGCCCAGGCGTTTTCCATCTGTGATGTCTGACAGATTCGCCGCCACGAACTGCGGTCTCCTCGGGATCAACGCCTCAAGTCTGACACCTTCCTACGCCGTGTAGGCCGACGCCCGATACCTCCCGCCGTCGGAGGAGGCTACGCTACGGCAGTACGAGAACGGATCCGTTCCACAGCCGGAGTTGTGCCGCGATGACGAAGCGACTGGCAGAGCACTATCTGGAAGTCGGCTGCCGAATTCCCAAGGACTTCTTCTGGGCCATCGGCTGGGGAGAGAGCGACGTCGGGATCGAGACCGGCTCGTATGATGCCGCGCTGACGATGGCGGGCATCGAGAATTTCAACATCATTCTCTATTCGTCGGTGTTGCCGCCCGAAGCCGTCGAACTGCCGGCACTCCCCGACATCCATCACGGCTCGGTCCTGGAAGGCATCATTGCCATACAACACACCGACCGACCGCGGACGCGGATCACCGCTGGTCTGCTCCTCGCAAAGGTCCATCGGCAGTCCGACCAATCCAACCTGGGCGGCTTCGCTTGCGAGTACTCGGGAAATGGGACGGTTGAGGAGGCCCAGGTCAACTTGCAGCAGGCCATGACGGAGCTGTTTGCGCGTCGGTATTCCCCGGCGCTGTATCGTCTCGAAATGGGGAAGTCCGTCATACGCACCTTCACACCGACAAGAAACTTCGGAACGGTGCTCGTCGGCGTCGGCTTCTCAAGTTATCTCTCTCCGGTCTTGGAGAGCTCGGCGGACGTGCGTCCGTCGCACAAGGACAAGTCNNGCCAAGGAACCCCATCTTCGTGTAAGGCGCATTCATCGACGCGACCTGAATCGGGTGTGGCAGTTTCTCAAGGACACCTTCCGCGAAGTAAACCGCGAGACTGTCGAATATCAGCGGCCACGCCTGAAGCGGCATTTCCTCGAGGTCTACGAGGACGAAGCGGTGGAACAGCTGCTCTTCGAGCTGGTACAGGGTCGTCAGGTCGAGATCGTGGGTTACGCGGAATGCGCCTTCGAGATCGCTGGTGCCGACAACTGGATGAACCAGGCCTACTTCGAGAAACGAGAGATGCGGCCGCTATTCATCGACGAGCTTGCCGTCCATCCGACACATCAGGGCCGCGGCGTCGGGACCTTCATTCTCCGGCAGTTGGAACACCTCGCTCGGGTCCGTGGCTGCACACACTTGGTACTCGAAGTGGCCGAGAACAACAAGAGAGCGCTCGGATATTACCGCTCGCGGAACTTCTACAAACTCGATGCCGCCATCTTCCTGGCCAAGAAGGTGGTCACGGAAGGTGAATTGCTGCCACCCACGAGCCTGCTCCGGCGACGGAAAGTGAGCCCCTAGTGGTCCGACGCCAGCTCGCCGTGGTCACTTACGCGTTCAGCTTCTTGCGGTGCCGAGCCGCCTTGGCGCGATTGCCGCAGGTTTTCATGTCACACCACCGCCGCTTCCCATTGCGGCTCCCGTCGTAGAACACGCGCGTGCAGCGCGGATCGGCGCATTTCCTGACGCGCCTCAGCTCGCCGCTCACGAGCCCATCCGCCGCCGATTCGATCACCGGGATCATGAGGCCGGCGAACACATCGCCCGCCGTCACGAAGTTCCGCACGAACCCGCCGTCCGACCGCGGCTCGACGCGCCGCGTGCCCGCGCTGCGCCCGAGAATGCGGTTGATCTCGGCGATCGCGGTCTGCGTCGCGCGCTCGTGCGGCGCGTCGCCGCGCTCGGCGAGGGCGCGCAGCACGTTGCGCAGGCGGCGCGCCTCGTGGAGCGCGGCGCTCGAGCCGGTCGGCTGCTGCAGCGCGCGGCGGAGCAGCGCGGTCGCGCGCTCGTCGTCGAGGAGGCGCGCGGCCGACAGCCAGCCGACGTAGCCCTCGAACGAGTCGAGCGCGTCCGTGCGCGCCTCGCCGCGCGCGTGCGTCGCGTCGTCGCTGTTCACGAAGTCGAGCCAGAGCCGCTCGCCCACGAACACGAACGGCGACTTGCTCGCGACGAAGGCCGGGCTGACCGGGGAGCGCATGGCGGAGGGCATTGGTCGCCAGACTAAGGGCCGGAGAGCGGGCGGGCAAGAAGTTCGCGCGTTAAGTTCTCACTAATGTCGCTCGAAACCGTTCGTCTCGTCGCCGTCGGGTCGCTGAATCCCGTGAAGATCGCCGCCGTGAGGGCGGTGCTCATGCCGCGGGCGCCGCGGGCGACGTTCACCGGAACGGCCGTCGCGTCGAGCGTGCCGGACCAGCCGTTCGGCGACGACGACACGATTCGCGGCGCGCGCACGCGGGCCGAGGCGGCCCGCCGCGCGCTCGATGCCGACCTCGGAGTCGGGATCGAAGGCGGCTGTGTCGATACTCCCGACGGCATGCGGACGTGTGCCTGGGCCGCCGTCGTGGACCGCTCGGGCCGCGTCGGCACCGGCGGCTCCCTCGCGATGCCGCTGCCCGAGGCCGTTGCCCGGCTGGTCCGCGGCGGAACCGAGCTCGGTGACGCGATGGACGCACTCGTGGGGCAGCACAACACCAAACAGGGCGCCGGCGCCGTCGGCATCCTCACCGACGGCATCGTCGACCGGCAGCGCGCGTACGAGACGCTCGTCGCCTACGCGCTCGCGCCGTTTCTCACGCCGGAGTTCTGGAGATGAAGTTCGAAGTGCTCGAACGGGTCCGCTGGAACGATTGCGACGCGACCGGCATCATCTACTACGGTGCGTACGTGCGTCTCGTGCAGGTGGCCGAGGAGGAACTCTTCCGGGCGTGCGGGCTGCCGTTCGCGGCCCTGCGGCGTGAGATGGGCGTGTGGATTCCGCGCAAGGCGTTTCATCTGGAGTTCCACTCGCCCGCGCAGATCGACGAGCAGGTCGCCGTGCAAGTGCACTTCTCGAAGATCGGCACCACGTCGATCACGATGCAGTTCGAGATCTATCGCGCGAGCGACCGTGCGCACCGCGCGAGCGCGTCGCTCACCGTCGTGGCGGTCGAGAAGCCGGAGATGAGGCCGCGGCCGATTCCCGACGACGTAAAGAAGAAACTACTCCTCTACGCGGGGTAGGCCGCCGCTCGCGCCGATGCGCCGCGCGAGCCGGTGCAGCCCGTCGTACGCCGCATACTTGTAGGCGTCGCTCAGCGTGGGATAGTTGAAGACGGCCTGGATGAAATAGTCGATCGTTCCCTCGAAGCTCATCACGGCGGCGGCCACGTGGATCAGCTCGCACGCTCCCTCGCCGACGATCGAGCAGCCGAGCAGCCGCTGGTCGTCGCGGCGGAAGATGAGCTTCACGAACCCGTCGAGATCGCCGATGATCTGGCCGCGCATGTTCGCGCGGAAGCTCGACTTGCCGATCTCGTACGAGATCTCCTTCGCCTTCGCCGTCTCCTCGGTCTCGCCGACCATCGCAATCTCGGGCACGGTCCACACGCCGTACGGCAGGACGGGCGAGACGCGCTCCTTGTAGCGGAGGTCGAACGCATGGCACATCGCGACGCGCGCCTGCTCCATCGAGATCGAGGCGAGCGCGGGGAATCCGATCACGTCGCCCGCGGCGAAGATGCTCGGGACGGTCGTGCGGTAGTTCTCGTCGACGAGAATGAACCCGCGCGCGTTCAGGCGGACCCCCGCCTCCGCGAGCCCGAGGTCGTCGGTCGCACCGGAGCGCCCGACACTGTACAGCACGCAGTCGGCCGCGAGTTCGGTGCCGTCGGTGAGCACCACCGTCGCGACGCGGTTGCCGTCCGTGTCGACGCGAATGTCACGAACCTCGGAATTGAGCATCACCTGCACGCCGAGCCTGCGCGTCATCTCCGCGCAGAGCGCATCGCTCACCTCCGCGTCGAGCTGCGTCAGCAGCCGCTCGCGCGCATTGACCAGCGTCACGCGTACGCCAAGCGCCGCGAACGTGCCCGCGTACTCGCAGCCGATGACGCCGCCGCCGATGACGACCATGCGCGCGGGGATCGACGGGAGCGAGAGCAGTGTGTCGCTGTCCACGACGGTTTCGCCGTCGAACGGAATGCCGTCCGGCCGGACCGGATGCGAGCCCGTCGCGATCAGGATCACGTCCGCGGTGATGCGCTGCACCGTCTCGCGAAAGCGCGAAACCTCGACCGTGTGCGCGTCCACGACCCGCGCGTTGCCCTGCATCGTGGTGACATGGTGCCGCGTCAGGTTGTCGCCGACCATCTGCCACGCCGACTCGACGACAGCACGCTCGCGGTACATGAAGTCGCTGATGGTGATGTCGGACTTCACGTGGTACTCCACGCCGTAGAGGCCGCGCTGGCGCAGCCCCGAGAAGTAGAGCGCGGTCTCGCGCAGGGTCTTCGACGGGAGGCCGCCGGTGTTCACGGAGTTGCCGCCCGGCTTGGGCGCGCGCTCCACAAGGCAGACTTTCTTCCCGAAGTAGGCGGCTTGCGCGGCGCCTTTTTCGCCGGCCGGGCCGGCGCCGATGACGAGGAGATCGAAATGATGGGGCATTGGCACACAACGTTACGGACGGGAGGGAAACTGCACAATCGCCGTGGCGGAGGTAGTTTTCAGTGTACATGACCACCCCCGAGCAGGTCACCTACTTCCGGAAAGGTTTCGGCCTCAAGACGGAGGTCCAGGAAACCCTGGCCACCGACTACACGGGCCACCTCGTCGACCTGCTCCGCTCGCGCGAGTTCACGCTCTCGGCCGGCGGCGTGACCGTGCGGCTCGCGAAGGAGTTCGGATTCTGCTACGGCGTCGAGCGCGCGGTGGAGTACGCGTACCAGACCCGGGCGAAGTTTCCCGACCGGCGCATCTTCCTGGCCGGCGAGATCATCCACAATCCCCACGTGAACACGAAGCTCCGCGAGATGGGAATCGTCTTCCTCCAGCCCGGTGAGACGGGATTCGACTACTCCGGCGTGAAGCCCGAGGACGTCGTGATCCTCCCCGCGTTCGGCGTGACGATCGGCGATTTCGAGACGCTTCGCGGGCTCGGCTGCGTGATGGTCGACACGACGTGCGGGTCGGTGCTCAACGTGTGGAAGCGCGTCGAGAGTTACGCCCGCGACGGGTTCACGTCGCTCATCCACGGCAAGTACTACCACGAGGAGACGCGCGCCACGGCGTCGCAGGTCGCGAAGTACGCGGGCGGCACGTACCTCGTGGTGCGCAACATGGAGCAGGGGCGCGACGTCTGTGACTACATCGAGGGGAAGGGGCTCCCCCGTGACACGTTCCTCGAGAAGTACCGCGTGCAGGCGAGTCCGTACTTCGACCCCGACCGGCACCTCGCGCGGATCGGCGTCGCCAACCAGACCACGATGCTCGCGCGCGAGTCGCTCGCGATCGGCGATGCCGCCGGGCTGGCGATGGCGAGGGCCAGGGGCGATGCCTATCGCGCCGAGAATTTTCGCACCTTCGACACCATCTGCAGCGCCACGCAGGACCGCCAGGACGCGGTGAACGACCTGCTGCTCGAGCCGCTCGACGTGATGCTCGTGATCGGCGGATACAACTCGAGCAACACGATCTCCCTCGCGGCGCTGTGCGACGAACGCGTGCCGACGTTCCACGTAGCCGACGCGAGTTGCATCGACGTCGATGCCGGCTCGGTGCGCCACGTGCGGCCGGGCAGTTCGGAGGAGATCGAGACGGCGGGCTGGCTCCGCACCGGCGGCGGGTTGCGCGTGGGGATCACGGCCGGCGCGAGCACACCCAACAACAAGATCGGCGAGGCGGTGGCGCGCATCTTCGCCACGCGCGGCGTGGATCCCGCGAGCATCACCTGAGCGACTCGCCCGGCTTCGCCAGGCTGCAGGGCGGCGATGCGAGCGCCGTGCTCGTGCCGGGGCTCGGCGGGAAGGTGCGCGACATGATGCTCGGCGGACGCCAGTGGCTCTGGCACAACCCCGACGTGCCCTTCGCACTGCCTCGCGAGGGCGCGCGCTACGCCGAGGTCGAAGAGGCCGGCGGATTCGACGAGTGCTTCCCCACCGTGGGATCCTGCCGCCTGCCGTCGTGGGTGGAGGGCGCGCGACGCGTAAAGCTCCCCGATCACGGCGAGCTCTGGGCGCAGCCGCCGGAAATCGCGATCGTCACGGACCAGGAGGGGCATTCCGCGATATGCACGTGGAGCGGCGCCGCGTTGCCATACCTGTTCACGCGCCGCATCACCGTGCATCCCGAGGGGTGGGTCGCCTTCGCCTACTCGGTGACGAACACCGGCGAGCACCGGATCCCGTTTCTCTGGTCGTCGCATCCGGTCTTTCCGCTCACGCGGGGGACGCGGCTGGTCCTTCCCGAGGGCGCACGAACGAAGCTGTGGTCGCAGCACGGCGTGGAGTTCGGCAAACCGGGATCCGAGCACCAGTGGCCCCGGCTCAGCGCCGGCGGCACGATCGTCGATCTCTCGCGCCCGTTCGGCGCGCTCGGCGGCGACTACGCGTGCAAGCTGTTCGTGCAGCTGCCGCGGCGGGAGGTGCTGGTCGCGGTGGAAGAAGGTGACTCTCGTCTCGAGATGCTGCTGCATGGACGCGAGATTCCGACCGTCGGTGTCTCGATCAACCGACGGACCGCCGCTGATTCGAGTTCGAAGCGCGGACTCTGGCCGTTCGGCAGGCGGACGCGACCGGCGTGCACGGTGTCGATCGAGCCGTGCCTCGGCGCTCCGGAACGCTTGAGCGATGCGCTTGGGAAATGGGACGACGCGCACTGGCTCGAGCCGGGCGGAACGGCGCGATGGAGCATGACTTGGCGCGGCGGAGCCGCGCCGGACGGCGGACGGCGGACGGCAGATGGCGGCTAGCGATCGCAACGCCTTGGATGCGCGGCGGTTGCTGCTCGAAGGCCTCGTCGACTACGCGGGGCTGTTTCCGCCGGCGGCCCTCGCGATGCCGGACGCCGTCGCGCGCTACGACGAATACCGGCGCGGGCCGCACGCGTGGGCGCTCGGAAAGTTCGTCGTGCCCGTCGCACGTCTCCAGGAGTTCGAGCAGGTCGCGCGGCCGCTGCTCGGCAGTGCCGAGGCGTGGCCGCTCGCGGCAATCATGGGCACGGATTTCGCCGCGGACCTTCGCGCCGTCGAGGATTTCGTCCGGCGCGTCGCGCCGGACGCGACCGTCGGTGCGATCGAGGTGAAGGCTTCCACGCCCGGCGAGGTCGAGGCCATCGCGAACGGCGTGGCTTTGCTTTGCCGGCATGTCCCCGATGCATTCGACACGTACGTCGAGGTGCCGATTGCGTCCGATCCAACGCCGCTGATCCAGTCGATCGCTTCGCACGGCCTGCGCGCGAAGGTGCGCACGGGCGGCGTGGAGGCGGGCGCATTTCCGACGGCCGAGCAACTCACCCGCTTTCTCGTCGCCTGCACGGCGCACGGCGTGACCTTCAAGGCCACCGCCGGACTGCATCATGCGATGCGCGGCACCTATCCGCTCACGTACGACCCCGCGAGCGAGCGAGGCACGATGTTCGGCTTCCTCAACGTGTTTCTCGCCGCGTTGTTCGTGAGCGGCGGGCTCGACCCGGCGGACACGCGCGCCCTCCTCGAAGAGCGCGATGCGAGCAGTTTCGGATTCAGCTCCTCCGGCGTGACGTGGCGCGGCCGCGCCGTCACGGCGGCGTCCATGCGCGACGCCCGCGCCCGCACGGCGACATCGTTCGGCTCCTGCTCGTTCGCGGAGCCCGTCACGGACCTCTCGTCACTCGGACTCCTGTGAACCCAACGTCGAAGCTGGACGAGTCGCACGATCCCGCGCTTCGCTCGTGGATCGGGAGCGCGAACGATTCCGCGACGGACTTCCCGATCCAGAATCTTCCGTTCGGCGTGTTTCGCCACGACTTCGAGGAGCGGCCGCGCGTCGGCATCGCGATCGGCGACCAGGTGCTGGATTGTCTGGCCGCGGCGCGCGCCGGCTGCTTCGCGGCGCTCGGACCGCTGGTCGACGACGCGCTGCAGTCGTGGTCGCTGAACGCGCTGCTCGCGCTCGGTCGCGGCGATGCGCGCGCCGTGCGGCTCGCGGCGAGCCGCCTGCTCCGCCGCGGCACGCCCGAGGGACGGCGGGCGCAGACCCTGCGTGAGACCATCATCGTGGGCATGGATCACCTCTCGATGCTGGTGCCTGCGGAGATCGGCGATTACACGGACTTCTACGCGTCCCTGTATCACGCGACGAACGTGGGCGCGATGTTCCGGCCCGACGCGCCGTTGCTTCCCAACTACAAGTACGTCCCGATCGGCTATCACGGCCGCGCGTCGTCGATCGTCGCAAACGGCACACCGGTGCGCCGGCCTCGCGGCCAGACGCGGCCCGACGCGAACGCGCCGCCGGTATACGGACCGGCGAAGAGCCTCGACTATGAGCTCGAAGTCGGGGCGTTCGTCTGCGGAGAGAATGCGATCGGCGAGACCGTTCCGATCGCGCACGCCGAGGAGCGCATTTTCGGTCTGTGCCTGCTGAACGACTGGTCCGCCCGCGACGTGCAGAGCTGGGAGTACCAGCCGCTCGGTCCGTTTCTCGCGAAGAGCTTCGCCACCACGGTCGGTCCCTGGGTCGTGACGCTCGACGCCCTGGAGCCGTTCCGCACCGCGGCATTCTCGCGGCCGGCGGGAGATCCCGCGCCGCTGCCGTACCTGAACGACCCGGGTGATCAGTCGCGCGGCGGATTCGGCATCACGCTCGAAGTGTGGCTTCGCTCCGAGGCGATGCGTGCCGCGGAGATTCCCGCCGTTCGCCTGTCGCGTGGGTCGTTCGGGTCGATGTACTGGACAGTCACCCAACTCCTCACGCACCATTCGAGCAACGGCTGCAACCTGCGGCCGGGCGACCTGCTCGGCAGCGGCACCGTGTCGGGGCCGGAGAAGGGTTCGCGCGGCTGCCTGCTCGAGCTCGCTTTGCGCGGCGCGGAGCCGGTGCAACTTCCCACGGGTGAACAGCGGTCGTTCCTCGCCGACGGCGACGAGGTGATCTTCCGAGGCTGGTGCGAACGCGACGGCGCCACGCGAATCGGGTTCGGCGAGTGTCGCGGCGAAATTCGGGCGGCTTCCCCAGGAGTGGAGTGAGCGCAATGGATGTGATCTGGCACGACATGATGGTCTCGGGAATCCCGCTTGCGGAGAAAGTCATCCGCACCGTCGCGGTCTACGGATTTCTCATCGCGGGGTTGCGGCTCTTCGGCAAGCGCGAACTGGGACAGCTGAACCCTCTGGATTTCATCGTGCTGCTCCTGCTCTCCAATACGGTGCAGAACGCGATCATCGGCAATGACAACTCGCTCGCGGGCGGCCTGATCGGCGCGGGCGTGCTGTTCGTCATCAACGACGTGCTCGTGCGATATTCGTACCGATATCCGAGACTGCGCCGATTGATAGAGGGGCGCGCCGAGGATCTCATCAAGGACGGCCACGTGATCGCGACGGCACTCGGCCACAACCTGATCACTCGAGAGGAACTCCAGGCGGCGGCGCGCAAGCAGGGGATCGAACATTTCAGCGACGTCTCACGCGCGCGGCTCGAGGTGAGCGGCGCCGTGAGTTTCGTGGTCAAGGATCCGACCGAGCTCCAGCGCTTCCACGCGGACCTGGTCGCGCGGCTCGATTCGATCGAGCGGCGGCTCACAACGGCGGCGCCTTCCGGCGGAACGGTCTGACGATACCGGCAGTCACCCACGATTGGAGATCAAAGATGCGGAGACGCGATGTGGTGATGGCGACAATGCTCGTCCTCGCGACGCTCGGCTCGGATGCCAAGGCACAGGCGGGCACCGACGTCTGGGTCGTCTCGATGAAGCAGATGGGGATAGCCGTGAGTTTCGGCGAACCGCGGAACGTCACGGATCGGACGGGCTACGACAACCAGCCTTCGTTCACCGCGAAGGGCGACGCCGTGCTCTACACGTCGACCGACGCGAGCGGGAAGACCGACAGCTGGCGCTTCACGCTCCCCGACGGCAAGCCCACCCGGCTCACGAACCTGCCGATGAGCCTGTATTCGCCAACGGTCACGCCCGATGGAAAGTCCTTTTCGTTCATTCGGGTCGAGCCCGACTCGACGCAGGGGCTCTGGAAACTTCCGCTCGACGGCCAGGGCGCGCCGTCGAAGGTGTTTCAGAACCTCAGGGTCGGTTACCATGTCTGGGTCGGTGACCACACGGCGGTCGTGTACGTGCTTCCGCCGCGCGACGCCAAGCGCGGGACCCCGAGCACGCTGCAGGTCGTGGACGATCGCACGGGCAAGGCGGACACCGTCGCGACGAACGTGGGCCGCGCGCTCGCCAAGGTGCCCGGGCGCGACGCGATCACGTTCCAGCAGCTGGTGAAGGACAGCCTTCCATGGATCACCGACCTTGACCTGAAGACGAGACAGGCACGGCCGATGGTGCAGGCACCCACGGGCGCCGACTATCACACGTGGGCGCCGAACGGCGCATTGCTCACCGCCGTCGGCTCGCGCCTCTTCCGCTACACCGACGACGGGTGGGCGCCGGTCGCCGACTTCGCGAAGTTCGGCGTGAAGAACATCTCGCGCATCGCGGTGAGTCCAAAGGGCAACTGGCTGGCGTTCGTCGCGGAGGACAAGTCGTCGCCGTGAACCGTCCGCTGACGCCGGCCCGGGGGTTTCACAACTACTTCGGTCCGCAGGCGGGTCGCTATCGGGAATACCGCCCGCGGTATCCCGAAGCGCTGTTTCACTACCTCGCGGTCGCCGGCGGCGGCACGCGCGTCGCATGGGATTGCGCGACCGGCAACGGCCAGGCGGCGGTGCGGCTGGCGGAACGCTTCGCGCGCGTCATCGCCACGGATCCGAGCAACGAGATGATCGCGCACGCGATCCCGCATCCGCGCGTGACGTATTCGGTCGCGAAGTACGACTCCGGACTGCCCGGTCGCTGCACGAATCTCGTGACGGTCGCGCAGGCGCTCCACTGGCTCGATCTCGATCCGTTCCTGCGGGAGGCACGACGCGTCCTCGTCCCAGGCGGAGTGTTCGCGGCGTGGTGCTACTCGAAATGCACCGTGGACTCGAGCGTCGATGAAATCGTCGACCTGTTCTATTCGGTCACGCTCGGTCCCTTCTGGCCCAAAGAGCGCCGCCTCGTGGACGAGGGGTATCGCACCATCGCGCTTCCGCTCGACGAGATGGCGCCGCCGCCGTTCGAGATGACCGAGCAATGGTCGCTTTCAGAATTCGCCGCCTACATCCGCACCTGGTCCGCGGTGAACAAATTCATCGAGGTCCGCGGCCAGGAGCCCGTGTTCGCCTTCGAGGAAGCCCTCGCGGAGATGTGGGGCGACCCGCAGCAGCGCCGTCGCGTGAAGTGGCCGGTCCACTGCCGTATCGGCGAGATCCGCTGAGCGGGCTTGTCGGCGCACGGGGCACAGGGCATCGTTCAAGTTCTCCCACCAGTGGTCCGATGACTCCTGCAAAATCCAGTGCGCCGCGCAGCACACCTTCAGGTCCTTCGGTCGTGAGGACGCTGACCGACGCCGCGGACGCCCTCTTTCGCTCCGCGGTAGAGGCGTGCCGCCAGCACGAGCGCGTTGCGCGCTGCACCGCCCGGGGCTGTTCCGACGACGAGTTGAAGGAGATGGCCGAGCTGTGCGAGTTGGGGCACCGGCAGCTCGCGGCGCGAACCGACGCGTGGGAGCAGGCGGCGGCCCAAGGACAGGGCAAGACCGACGACGCGTTCTGGCACGCCACGAACGCCCTCTGGCACGCGAGCCGCGAGTTCGCGCGGCGCCACCATTCCTGCGACGCCCTCACCACGAAGGTCAGCCGTCGCTCGACCGACACGCTTGGCGCGCTCACGCTCGAGTACGAGCTCGAGGCGTCGGCGCTGCTCGCGCTGAGCCACGCGGTCGCGGGGTACCGGAAGCAGCGCGGCGATGTGGAATAGCGGTCGCGGCTTCCGAAGTTGTACGGGGAATACCTGACACGTGAACTTTTTCTGAAACTCGGTGTGTCAGGATGACCAGCACCGCGGCTCCGACCGGGGGCTGCACATGGAGTAACAATGTTTCTCACGTTTGCATTCATCAGCGCACTCGTCGTCGCCCCCTCAGACACGCTTCTCGCCTCCGCGCCCGTCGCCGCTCCAACGCCGGCGCCCCTGGCCGGTCCGATAGAACAGCCCGTCGGCATCGGCGCGCCCGCCTTCGTGGATGACACCACGCCGCGGCGACGCCGCAAGGCGATCGAAGTCTCGGACGCCTACGAGCTCAGGCTGAAGATCCATTACATCGCGAGCTATGCGACCATCCCGATTTTTGCGGCACAGGCGGTGGTCGGCCAGCAACTCTACGTCGCCGAGCAAGCCGGGAACCGGCCGTCGCAGGTCATGAGGGGCACGCACGACGCCATCGCGGTCGCGCTCGACGGGCTGTTCGCCGTGAACACCGTGACCGGTGCGTGGAACTGGTGGGAGACGCGCAAGAACGAGGAGGGCCGCACGTGGCGCACGCTGCACTCGGCACTGATGCTGATCGCGGACGGCGGCTTCGCATACACCACGTATCTCGGCCAGGGCGCCCGCTACACCCGTGGCTCGAATGCGGGGCGCAACCTTCACAGGAACTGGGCGATCGGCTCCGCGTCGGTGGCGCTGGCGAGTTACGTCATGATGTGGAAGCCCTTCCGGCGTGACTGACGACCTCCGCCCAGCGCGCGAGCGCGTCGTCGAGCGCGCGCTGGGCGGCGGTGAGCTCCTTGTCGAGCTTTCCCGCCTGTTTCGCCTTCGCGGCGCTGCCGTCGTAGAGATCCGGGTCGTCGAGCGCGCGGCGCAACTCGGCGACCTTTCGTTCGAGATCGTGGACCGCGCGCTCGGCATTGTCGGCGGTTTTCTTTGCGGTGCGCCGCGCGGCCTGGTCCTTCTGCTCCGCGGCGGCGTTCCCGCGCGCGCGCAGTTTTTCCTGGCCGCGCCGCGCGTCCGAAGCGAGCGCGTCCGCGGCGCGCCGCGCGAGCGCCGCGTCGCGCAGCTGACGCTCCCAGTCGACGAACGTGCCGCCGAAATCCACGAGCCGGTCGCCGTCGAACGCCCACACGCGCGTCGCGAGTTCCCGCAGCAGCGCGCGATCGTGGCTGACGAGCAGCACGGTCCCCTCGTAGTCCTCGATCGCGTCCTCGATCGCCTCGATCGACTCGACGTCGAGGTGGTTCGTGGGCTCGTCGAGCACGAGCAGGTTCGCGCGCTGCAGCACGATCACGGCGAGCGCGAGCCGCGATCGCTCGCCGCCGGAGAGGGTTCGGGTGGAACGGAACACCTCCTCGCCGGAGAAGCCGAAGCAGCCGAGGTGGTTCTGGATCGCGCCGCGCGTCCAGAGCGGGCGGAGGTTCTCGATCACCTCGTACAGGCTCGAGTCGAGCGGGAGCTTGTCGTGATCCTGCCGGAAATACGCGGGCGTGACGGAGCCGCCGAGCTTCACCGCGCCGCCCTGCGCCTCTCGTTCACCGATCAGCGTCTTGATCAGCGTGGTCTTCCCCGCGCCGTTCGGTCCGACCAGCGCGATCACGTCGCCGCGATTCGCGGTCGCGGAGAAGTCGCGCACGAGCGTGCGGTCGCCGATCGCGATCGTGAGGGCTTCCGCGGAGATCACGCGGTCGCCGCCGCGCTCGGAGATCTCGAGACGGAGCTCCATCGTGCCGCCGGAACCGGGCGGCGGCGTGAGGCGCGGAAGCCGGTCGAGGCGCTTGCGGCGTCCCTTCGCCTGCGACGTGTTCTGCCCCGCGAGGTTGCGGCGGATGTAATCCTCCTCTTTCGCGATCATCTTCCGCTGCTGGTCCACCTGCCGCTCCAGCGCGAGCCGGCGCTCGGCGCGCTGCTGGACGAAGCTGGAGTAACCGCCCCGGTAGGTCTCCGCGGTGCCGCCCTCCAGGTGGAGCACGTGATCGGCGATCTCGTCGAGGAACGCGCGGTCGTGGCTGATCACGATCACCGTCTCGTCGAGCTCGCCGATGTACTCCTGCAGCCACGCCGTCGTCTCGAGGTCGAGATGGTTCGTGGGTTCGTCGAGCAGCAGGAGGTCGGCGGGAGCGACGAGCTGCGCGGCAAGCCCCACGCGGCCGCGCTCGCCGCCGCTCAGCGTGGCCACGCGGCGCGTCTTCGACTCCTCGGCGTCGAACGCGAGCCCCTGCAGCACGGCGTCGACGCGCGCGTGGAACGTGTAGCCGCCCTCGTGCGCGAAGCGCTCGAGATCGTGCCCGTACTGCTCGAGCAGGGCCGCCGGTGCCCGCTCCCCGAGCTCGGCGAGCTGCGCCGCCTGATCCGCGAGGGACAGCTCGAGCGCCATGACCGGCGCGTAGGGAAGCGCCGCGGCGTCCCAGACGCTCACCGCCGCGCCGAAATCCCGGTACTGGTCGAGCAGCGACACGCGCAGTCCCGGTGTACGCGCCATCGCGCCGCGCGCGGGCGTCAGGGTGCCGGTGATTATCTTGAACAGCGACGTCTTGCCGCTGCCGTTGCGGCCCACGATACCCCAGCGATCGCCCTTCCCGACGGTGAACGTCACACCGCTGAAAAGGGTCGTTGCGCCGAATTCGACGGCGATATCGGAAAGCGAGAGCAGGGACATCCACGAAAGATCGCTGGCGGACACGAACATTTGGAGTGCTGAGCCATGGCAATTGTCGAGACACTTGTAGCGGCGCTGCAACCGTGGGCCGATTTCTACGGTCACAACAAGGCGGTGCAGGCCGGCGTCGAGTTCCTGCACGTCGGCGCACTGCTCGTTGGCGGCGGATTCGCCATCGCCTCGGATCGGGCGGCGCTTCGGGCGCTCAGCGCGGATCTCGAGCAGCAGAAGCACGTGCTGCGCGACTTCTCGTCGATTCACACGCCCGTGATCATCGCGCTCGCTGTGTCCGTCATCTCCGGCGTGACCATGCTCGCGAGCGACGTGGGGACCTTCCTCGTCTCGCCGGTGTATTGGACGAAGATGACGCTGGTGCTGCTGTTGCTCATCAACGGCTATCTGGTCAAGCGCGCGGACGAGAAGCTCAATGCCGACCCCTCCCCCGGCAACCGCGCCTGGAAGCATTTCAAGTTCAGTTCCATCGCGAGCATCACGCTCTGGCTCAGCACGACACTTGCCGGCGTCGTACTCCTCAATTCCTGATTCGATGACCGAGAAGCATTCGTCCGCCGATTGCGGCGGCTGCACGTTGGTGGGACGCCGCGAGTTTTTCCGCGACGCGGCATTTGCGTTCGCCGCACTCG
This sequence comes from Gemmatimonadota bacterium, assembly GCA_003171215.1. Lineage (GTDB taxonomy): Bacteria > Gemmatimonadota > Gemmatimonadetes > Gemmatimonadales > Gemmatimonadaceae > Fen-1231. Next base: position 26,722 of record PMYN01000123.1, read on the forward strand.
CAGCGGTCGGCTCCGCCGCCGGTGCGATGCCGGTGCATGCGATGACCGCGCTCTCGGTGCGCGACGAACTGGTGACCTATCCGTTCCCGACCGCCGACGGCGTGTTCATCGACAAGAACAAGGAAGTCATCGTCGCGCGCGCGGCGGGCCAGGTCTACGCGTTCATGCTTTCGTGCCCGCACCAGAATACGGCGCTCAGGTGGAACGCGAAGGACCAGAAGTTCCAGTGCCCCAAGCACCACTCCCAGTACAAGCCCGACGGCACGTTCATCGACGGCCGCGCCACACGCTCGATGGACCGCTTCGCCGTGGCGCACGAAGGGGCGAACCTCGTCGTGAATCTCGACAAGGTGTTCGAGGACGATCGCGACCATGCGGGGTGGAAATCCGCGGCGGTGCCGACATAACGCAACGATCGGTCGCTCCAGCGTCGGTTTAGTTCGACCTCCCGCGAGACAAAACTCCGGTGGTTGCTCGAAAAAAAATGACACTGCTTGGGCTGGCTTTCATTCCTGCGAAGCCCTAGCATGTAGAATGACGCAGACAACCCTGTTTCCGATGAGTTTGGTCGGTGCCGCGAGGCGCAGTCGCGAGGGGAGTTTCGTCGACAATATGCGCCTGCCGGTTCATCGGTGGTTTCGCTACAGCGCTGGATTCTCGGCGCAGTGGGTGGAACACGAGATCAAGCGTCGCTCAGGCGACCGCACAATCACTGTTCTCGATCCGTTCGCTGGATCAGGCACCACGCTCATCGCCGCCGGCCAGAGCGGAGTCGAATCGATCGGAGTTGAGGCGCACCCGTTCATCGCGCGCGTAGCCGCGGCCAAGCTGCTCTGTGACGGCGATGCGAGCGAATATCTTCGGCGAGCGCAGGAGGTATTGAAGCTAGCGGTGTCGAGCGAACCAGCCGCGCTCACCTACCCGACGTTGATTCACCGATGCTACGCACCGGCCAGCCTTGATCAGCTCGATCGGCTCCGTCGGGCATACGTGCTATCGGCGGACGGATCCGATCAGTCCGAGTTAGTCTGGCTTACGTTAGTCTCGATCTTGCGAGTTGTGTCTACTGCGGGGACCGCGCCCTGGCAGTACGTGCTTCCGAACAAATCCAAAGCAAAAGTCGCGGAACCATTCACCGCCTTTTCGCGGATGTCGCATCTGATCGCTTCCGACATGGAAGAAATCGGCCGCAACTCCATGAACCGGTCGACGTTGTTTGTCGGCGACGCCCGTTCGTGCAGCGATGTTTGCGACGATTCCGTCGATCTTGTCCTGACCTCTCCGCCGTACGCGAACAACTACGACTACGCTGATGCTACGCGACTCGAAATGTCGTTTATGGGCGAGATTTCTGGTTGGGCGGATCTTCAGGCGAAAGTTCGAATGCACCTAGTTCGGTCGTGCTCACAGCATGTGCCAATGAAGGGATCGAGCGTGGACACGATCGTCAGTCACTCTGCGCTGGCACCGATTCGTGATGAGCTCCTGACCGTTTGCCGGGAATTGGCTGAGGTCAGGCTGGGTCGCGGTGGGCGCAAGACGTATCACTTGATGGTGGCTTCTTACATGCTCGATATGGCGCAGGTCTGGTTGGCGATGCGCCGCGTAACGCGGTCCGGAGGGTCCGCGTGCTTCGTGATAGGCGACTCGGCGCCCTACGGGGTCTACGTACCGGTAGTGAACTGGCTCGGCCGGCTCGCCGTCCACGCGGGGTTCGACGATTGGAAGTTTGAAAAGATTCGTGACCGAAACGTCAAGTGGAAAAACCGAAAGCATCGGGTTCCGCTCGTTGAAGGCCGCCTCGTCATCGCGGGTTGACGATGGCTGAAGCGCTAGGGCACAAATGGGGACAAATCATCGGCGAAGTCCTCGAACGGTCGATCAAAGAATCGCTGGCCGTTCTCGCCGCAGAACACGATCTGTTTCTCGACGAGAAGGGAACTAGGGCGGCTCGGAAGACTAAGAGATTATCTTGGACCGACCGCTACGGTAACTCGCACGATCTTGACTACGTGCTGGAACGCGAGGGGACGCCGAACCGCATCGGCGAGCCCGTAGCTTTTATCGAGATGGCATGGCGGCGTTATACCAAACACTCGAAGAACAAAGCACAAGAAATCGAAGGAGCGCTGATCCCGCTCCGGGATACTTACAGTGCTCACGGCCCTTTCCTAGGTGCGATTCTCGCTGGAGTTTTCACTGCCAGCGCGATTGCTCAGTTGAAGTCGCGCGGGTTCGCCGTTCTGTGGATCGACTACGACACGATCATCGCGGCGTTCAAAACAGTTGGGATCGACGCGGCTTTCGATGAGAAAACAACCGAAGCTGAATTCCGTCGAAAGCTCGATGTCTGGTCGAAGCTAGGAACAGAATCGCGCGCCAGTGTTGGAACCGCGCTACTCGCCCGAGCGAAGCGGGAACTGAAGATCTTCCTTTCGGAGCTGGAAGATCGGATCACTCGCAAAGTGACGTCTGTTCGAATATGGGCGCTTCATGGAGACGCCCGCGATGTGAAGTCGATCGTGGATGCAATACAATTCGTAACGAAATACGCAGATGCGGCTGGGACAGAAACGAAGGTCGATCGCTACGAAATACAAGTGAATTACTCATCCGGCGATCGCATCGAGGGTGTGTTCAGAAAGAAGGCCGATGCTGTGCGCTTTTTGCAGAGGTTGGAGCGAGAAGCTTAGTTCGGTACGGATCGCGATCTGCTGTGCATACCGCGCTTACTGTCCGCGGAGTCGACTTCAGCACGATGGCCGAAGCGTCTGGCATGCTGCTCACGCGACCGCCGATCGCCGAGATGGAGCGACAACGCCGGCAGGCCGTTCATCCGCCGGAATGTGTAAGTCGTCGGAGAAGAACATTACCTCTGCTCCTTCCTGACGCGCGGCGGCGGTGTACTGCAGACTGTACTTGAGGCTTCGATGCTCTCGATAGAGTCGGCGGATCTCCGGCGCGTTGTCGTACGACACGATCCAAGGCAGCGGGAGTGCCGACAGATATGTTGGAATCGCTGCGTGCTCTTCGGGTCCGTAGTAGTTGGCGTAGAGACGTTGTTGCCCTTTCACGTAATAGGGCGGGTCGAGATAGACTAGAGATCGACCCGGGAGCGCGGTGGCGCATCGCGCGATGAATTCCATCGCGTCGAGGTTGAATAGCGCGATTCGATCCGCGTACTTTGCGATCTTCACTATCCGCGACATCAGTTCGAGATGATTGTATCGCGCGTCAAGTTTCCAGATTCCCTGCTGACTCTTCCCGCCGATCATCCCTGCGGAAGCAATGATGCCTGAGCGATTGGTGCGATTGAGGAAGAAGGTCGCAAAGCCGAGCGCCAGACGTGATTGATTCGGCCGGTCATGATAGATCCGTCGCTGACGCTCCCACGCGGCCGGTGTCAGGCGAGTGTTCCGGACGAGGCGGCAAATATTCTCCGTATCGTGAAGCACTGAATGCCAGAACGCGAACACCCCAGGATCCAGATCGTTGATTGAGATCCGGGACGCGTATTCCTCAAACAGTAGCGTGAGCGCGACGCCGGCTCCCCCCGCATACGGCTCGGCATACGACCCATCGAGCAAATTGTTCGCGCGAAAAATAGCCTTGACGAAACCGGAAAGTTTTGCTTTGCCGCCAGGATACCGTAGAGGACTATAGTGACGCAATCGCTAGCCCCATCTTCGTTAGGTAGTCCATATTGCCTCGAGAAATACCTGTGAATTGTCCCACGCCGCTCTGAGGTCGGCAGGCGACGGCGAAAAGTTCGTGTTATGGACGTACTCGTGCAGCGTAGTGACGCTGCCAGAGATGAAATGCTGGCTGGACGCAGTCTTCTTTACGGCTCGAACCTGCTTGTCGCTGAGTTTCCCACTCGATGCCAGATGATCGGCCACCTTCGAAATTTTGTCTCGTAGTTTACTGCCGCGCGCTTGCGACTCGGACATTAGTTTCTGTTGTTCAATAACAGCATCGACCGAAAGCTCGAGGAAGACTCTGAACAAAACACCTGCACTGTTTGGGAAGTCTTCGAGTCGCAGGCGCCGCAGTTCGCTGTATATGTTGACCAGCTTAGCGCCGCGTACGGCACACGCGCAGGTGCCGGGGACAAGTGTTGCTCTCGGGCGCGGAACCTTCGTATATCGCTTTCCACCCGCCGCTGCGCCGCCTCCAGAGTCCTCGGCAGATGAGGGGCCCATGAGCGGGCGCGAGCTCGATTTAACGGCGCCCCGAGATGGGAGTTCAGATTTCCTGAATCTTGACAGATAGTCTTTTCGATTCTTCGCTTCGTAGATCTCGCTGACCTTTAGTCGTTCGTTTGCGAGGTCGCCGACGATGCGAGTCAACCCTTTAAGCGCCTCCTGTTCGGGGAGTGCCGTCGATACCTGCCCATCGGGACTCAGAGTGATCCCGATCACGTCGCGGACGGACTCATCGCGAATGAGACGTTTGAGATTCGTTATCGATACGTCGTGCAATTTGTCGCGAGTCGCTTGGTCGAGATTCCCTCTCTCGGCGACGAAATCCAACACCTGCAATTCCGGCGAACGCTTTCCGGTCCGCCGAGCATCAAATCGAGCACTCTCCGTTGCACCCCAACGGACCACGCCGACGCCACCTTGATCGCCGCGATGCCGCCGCTCGATCCACACGTCGGCGTCTTCACGTGTTGGAAACAAGACACACTCGGCCGTGACAATTTCCCCTCTCTTACCGTAAGCAGCGCTCCATTTGCGCAGATTCTTCAACTGAACTGGCTTCAGGACGGCCTCGGCCACTGCCGGTTCCGCCAACATCTTGAGCGCGGTGACACGGCGATTCCCCTCGAGCACGACAAAAAAGCCTGGATCGCTCGGGGCGGCGATGACAATCAACCGCTCCATCGGGCTCAACCCCTCGTTCGCAATGGTCTGCGCCAATGCGAGGGTCTTTGGCCCTTCGGCGCGCAATATTGCGTGGATGGTTTCCGCTTGACTCCGTTGCCCTTCCGTTAGGCGCGGGTTTTCGGTGTCAAGTAAGAGATTGGTAACCTTGGCGTCGACTTTCTTGATCATGCGCTCGCCGGTGTCCGAAGCCCAGCGATGTTGCTGAGGCGTGAGAGTGAAGTTGCGGCGCAACGCCGAAGGATCGATCGTCGAGCGCGTCGTGTCTCGCCATTCTCCCTCATTCGGCGGCAAGCCGCAAGCAGGTCGACGGAATCAAGCCACGGGATGTGCCGAGCTCGCGCAAAACCACTAAGCCAATGCGTCGTCTAGATGGCGGACGCAGCGGCGTACCTCCTAACCGTCCGTCGGCGTCGGGACCGTGAGTGACCCGCTCTCGAGCGCACGCTCGGCGAGCGCCTTGAGCCTCGCATCCTGATTTCGCTCCATCGCGCGCACGTGGCGGCGCGCCCGGCGCATCGCCATCGGAATGAAGATGCGCGCGTTGTCGAGGTCCGCCTCCGCCTTCTCGACGCTGCCCGCCTTCGCGATCGCCCAGCTCGCGCGCGACAGCG
>PMYN01000154.1:0-10877 GCA_003171215.1 Gemmatimonadota bacterium
CTTGGCCTTCTGGCTGGCCACCTGCGCCGTCTGCCGCACCTCTTCGACCGTGGTCGTCGTCTCGCTCACCGCAACGGCCGACTCGCTCGCGGTCGCCGCCAACTGCGCCGTCGACGCCACGATCTCGCTCGCCGACGCCCCCAACACGTTGACGCCTTCCATGAGGTCGGACGTCAGCGTCCGAAGATTCTCGACCATCGATGCGAACGCATTGCCCAACACGTCCTTGTCCGATTTCGGCTGAACCTTCGCCCGCAGGTCGCCGGCGGCGATCTTGCCGGCTGCTCCGGCCATTGCGTTGAGGGAATCCGCCATCCGGCTGAACGCCCGGATGAGAACACCCACTTCGTCCTGCCGGGTGCTCGACGCGATCGAGACGCTCACGTCGCCGACGGCTATCCGATCGGCAGTCGCGGAGATTTCCGCGAGCGGATTGGCGATGTCGCGGGTGATGACAAGTCCGGCGAGCGACAGGACGAGCACGGCGGCCAGCGTGCCGAAGATTATTATCAGCGTGGCCGCGCGAGCGCTGGCCTGCGCAGCCTCCGACCGCGACGTCAGCAACGTGCGTTCCTCGCGGCTCATCTCATCGACGACCCGACGAATGTCGTCCATGACCCTCTTGCCCTTGTCTGTCCGCACGATCCGAAGCGCAGCGTCGAGTCCCCTCGCCGGATCCTTGCGCAGATCGATCGTTTCCTGCAGCTCGGCGAACTTGCCGTCTTTGCCATCAATGAGCGGCTGGAGCGCGTCCAGTCGGCGTTGCTGATTGACGTTGTCACCGGTCAACTTCCGGACTGCCGCGATGTCACGGTGGACGGAATCCTGGGCGCTGCGATACGGCTCCAGGTATTTGTCGTCACCGGTGAGGAGGTAGCCCCGCTGTCCCGTCTCGGCGTCCTTCATTCCCGACACCACGGATTCGAGCGTCTGCAGTACCTCGTGCGTGTGCGCCACCCGTTCCGCGGTATCGGTCAGCTTGAGCGTGCTGCGATAGGAGGCAGCTCCGATGATCGCCAGGAACACCAGCGCGAGTCCGAACCCCGACCCGATCTTCGTTCCGACAGTCCATTTCATACGATCAGATCTCCAAAGAGGCGTTTCATTCAGCCTTCCACATCTTCGTTCACGATGATTCTCGGGTCTGCGAGGAGGCTCGCGAGATCGAGCACGACGAGGCGCTCGGCGGTGACGCCTTTCAGGTAGTCGCCACGAATGCCCGTGAGGGTCGGCAGGGAGGGTTGCAAGCTGCTCAGGGGAATGGAGCGCACGCCGAGGCTCACGTCCGCGAGCAGCCCGAGCTCGAGATTGTGGTCGCGAACGATGATGATGCGGTGCAGGTCGGTCAGCCCCTCGTCGGGGAGGTCGAACAGTTTCTTGAGGTCGAACACCGGCACAATCCGGCCGCGCACATTGACGATCCCGGGCACGAACGACGGGGTACACGGGAGCGGCGTGAGGTCCTTCAATGGAGCCACCTCACGCACGTAGCGGGTCTCCACCGCATAGCGTTCCTGCGCGAGGCGGAACTCGAGCACTTCGAGTACTGTTTCCGCCACCGGCGACTGCTCCGTTGGGCGCGCCAACACGCGAGCGCGCTCGCGCAGAATCGTCGTACGGTCGCTCGAGGCGGCATCGCGGCGAGCCGGCGTCACGACGGCTGCTCCACGGCGATGAGCTCACGGATGATCTCGCCGAACCGGCCGGCGGTGAGGCCGTCCGATTCGGGCACGGGGTCGTCCGACCGGTGGCGCGCGAGCAGGTGCAGTGCGTTGCGGAAATGGCGATCCGCTTGTGCGTCAAGGCCGCGGCCGCGCGCGAGGTTGCCCAACGTGAAGTGCGCCGCCACGAGATTCGGATTGAGGTAGAGGGTGCGCTGCAGCGAGCCGTTCGCCGCGTCCGCATCGCCGAGTTCCAGCAATACGAGCGCGCGAAGGTAGTGACCAGCGGCGTCGATCTTGTCGGCGGCAATCCAGCGGTCACACGCTGCCAGCGCCTCGGTCAGCCGGCCTTCGTTGGCCAGCGCGCGCGCCTCGAGCAGGAGCGCGCGCGGCGCTTGACTGTCCGACGGTGCAGGGGCGGGTGGCGCTAACGCCGGCGTCGATGCGGTCGTGTCCAGCGTCGGCTCCGCCGTCGGCAGCTCCAGCGCGGCTGGCTCGACAGACGGTGGCGGTGGCATCCACGGTGCCGGCGTGTCGAACGCGAGCCGGCCGCCGGCCGTGACCGCTTTATTGAAGAGGATGACGCCGGGGAAGTTCCGGATGGCGAACTGGGGAAACAATTCCCGCGACGCCTCACTCGGACTGACGGCGAGCCATCCGTCACCCACGAGGGCGCGGTGCAGTTTGCCGACGACTTTGCTCGCCTGCGCCGGCGTGAAATACATCAGCACGTTGCGACAGAGGATCAGGTCCATCGCGTTCGTGTCGGTGGCCAGCGCGGGGAATGCGTCCTCGACGAGATTCGACGGGGCGAACGTCACGAGTCGCTTGACCTCCGGCACGAGCAGGTACTGCCCGTCGGCTGTTCGCTGGAACCAGCGTTCCTTGAATCCGGCCGGCGCATTGCGGAATGACCACTCGCCATACGCGCCCGCGGCCGCTTTGCGCAGGAAGCGAATGTTGATGTCGGTGGCGAGAATCGACACGTGCCAGCGTGCCAGGTCGGGGATCAGTTGGTGCAACAGAATCGCCAGCGAATACGCCTCCTCTCCCGTGCAGCAGCCGGCGCTCCAGAGACGCAGCCGCTGTTCCTTGCCTTCGCGCGCCCTGAGCAGTGCGGGGAGCACCGTGCCGGCGAGCGCGTCGAACAGCTTCTCGTCCCGGAAGAAATACGTCTCGCCAATCGTCAGGTGACCGGCCAGCACGTGCAGATCCGCCGGTGACAATGGCGCGGTGAGCATCCAGTCGGCGCACGCCGCGGCATCATCGAATCCGAACTCCGCCGCGGCCCCGGACAGACCTCGCTTCAGATCCTGCAGCCGTTCGCCCGGAAAGTGCAGCCCCATCGCGCTGGCGATGTAGTCGCTCACGCGCGACCAGGACATCGCGGTATCAAGCATGCGACGTCGCGGCCGCGTCGAGGGCGTCTGCCAGTGCGCGTTCCTCATCGAACGAGAGACAGGTCTCGAGATCGTGGATCAGCACCATGCCATCGCCGAGCGTGACGACGCCTTGCACCTGTTCAAGTCCCGGCACGATCCGACCCGCCGCGGTGACCTCCTCCGCCGGCACGTCGATCACGCCCAATGCCTCATCCACGACCAGCGCCACGGTCCGCGACGACGTTCGCGCGATCAGGAACTGGTCCTCCACGCCGACCTCGCGCTCCGGCAGACCAAAGCGCCGCCGCAGGCTGAGCACCGGCAGCACGCTCCCTCCGACGTCGATCGCGCCAAGAACGATCGCCGGCGCGCCGGGCAACGGCGTCACCTCGACCGCGCGGACGAACCGTTCGACGGCACCGAGCCGCAGCGCATAGCGCTGGCCCTCGAGACGGAAGACGACAAGTTCGGTGCGTTCGGTCATGGAGAACCCGCGGGACCCACCGCCCCGGCGAAGTACGCATCGATCATCGCGAACGCGTGCTCGGCAAAGTCCGTCTTGCAGATGAACCCGTCGGCGCCGGCGATCTCCGCGCTCCGCCGATACTCCGGCCCGTCGTGCATCGTGACGATGATGACGCGCGGCGGGTTGAGCCCGCTCCTGATTCGGCGCGTGGCGTCGAGACCACTCATCACGGGCATCATCAGGTCCATGAACACGATGTCCGGGGATAGCGCCTCAGCCAGCCGCACACCTTCGCGACCGTGGAGCGCATGGCCCACCACCTCCACGCGCGGATCCCGCGACAAGAAATCGCTTGCGGACGCAAGGAACTCGGCCGCATCGTCCACGAGCAGGACCTTCACTTGTTTCATTCACCCATGATCGGGGCGCGTGACCGGGCGCACCATGCGGCGATTCCTGAGTGCTCTCAGGATATTCCTGAGAGGTGGCGCAATTGTGTCCGCTGACGCCGCTCGGAGATCAGTCCACGGGCGGGATGAGGCCCAGGTGCAGTGCGTACTTCACCAGACCGGGCACGTCGTGGATGTTCAACCGCTCCATCAGCTGCGCGCGATGCGTCTCCACGGTCTTCGCGCTCAGGCTCAACACGCCGGCGATCACCTTGGTGGACTTCCCGCCGGCAAGGAGCGTCAGGATCTCGCGCTGCCGTGGCGTCAGTGGACTCTCCGTGCCTCGCCCCGCACCGGAATGGCGCGCCAGATAGCCGCTGATGACGGTGCGCGAAATGGCCGGGCTCAGGTACGTCTCGTCGCGGCACACCGCTTCGAGCGCAAGGTCCAGCTCGGCCGTCGCCGAGTCCTTCAGCAGGTAGCCCACCGCGCCGGCGCGCAGCGCCTGCGCCACGTACTCCTCGTTCGAATGCATCGAGAGGATGATGACGCGCACCTGCGGCCAGTCTCTGGCGACCCGAGTGGCCACATCGAGACCGTTCAGTCCGGGCATCGCGATGTCGATGAGTGCGAGATCCGGCTGGTGGGCTCCGATCAACGCCAGCGCCTCGAGGCCGGTGTCTGCCTCTCCCACGACCTCGATTCCGGGCATCCGCTCCAGCAGGGAGCGGATGCCCGAGCGCACGAGCGTGTGGTCGTCAGCCAGCACCACGCGAAGCGGCTTCATGCGGACGCGCTCCCGTCGGGGCCGGCGTCGGATGTGATGTGCAGGGGGAACCACGCGTGGACCTCCGTGCTCCGGCCCGGCACCGAGTGCCACTCGATGCCGCCCCCGGCCAGTGTTGCACGCTCCTCCATCCCCAGCAAGCCCAGGCTCGCGCCGCGCTCGGCGCGCCCGCGCGCGGCGGCCACGACGAACCCAGCGCCGTCGTCGAGTACGCGCAGATGCAACGCTTCGAGCTGCACCTGCAGGTTCACCGAGACGTTCCGGGCGCCGGAGTGTTTGTCGATATTGTTGAGCGCCTCTTGCGCGATGCGGAAGCAGGCGATCTCGGTTGCCGCATCAAATCGCGATTCCGACACGCCGTCGAGGAATTCCACCCGCGTACCCGTGCGGTGCGCGCGCTCGTCGACCAACCACCGCAGCGCCGCCGCCAGGCCCAGATCGTCGAGCAGGGGTGGGCGAAGAGAGAGCGACAGCGAGCGAACCTGCTGGAGCGCGCGCTCGACGATGCGCACACTGTCAGCCAGCCGCGGCGCGACCGCCGTCGGGTCCGGATATCGTTGCAGCGACTGCAGGTTGATCTTTGCGGCCGTGAGCGCTTGCCCGATCTCGTCATGCAACTCCCTCGCCAGTTGCCGGCGCTCCGTTTCCTGGATGTCCAGCAACCGGCCGGAGAGGCTCCGCAGCCGGTCGTTGCTCTGCCTGAGCATCTCCTCGCTGCGCTTGCGTTCGGTGACGTCCTCCACCATCGCGAGATGATGCCGGGGGGCATCGTCGTCGCTCGGCATCGGTGTGACCGTCAGCTTGACCCAGATGGTGGTGCCATCGGGCTGCAGGTAGCGTTTTTCCATCTGGAAGTCGGAGATGTTCCCGGTATTCAGCAGCGCTATCTTGTTGAGATTCCGACGCACGTCATCCGGATGCGTGATGGTCGTCCAGTCGAGGTTCACCAGTTCATCGAGCGTTCTGCCCGCGATGCGGGCAAACTGCGGATTCACCGCGACGTAGCGCCTCGTCAGCGAATCGGCCAGAGCGATCCCCAAGGGCGCCCGGTCGAAGATGGTCCGGAACCGCTCCTCGCTGCGTCGCTCCGCCGCCCGCGCTTCCATTCGCTCAGTGACGTTGGTCGCCACGCCGACGACTCCCACCACGCCGCCGTCCGAACCGAATTGCGGACCAATATAATTCTCGAAGAACGTCCCGTTCAGTTCGTTGATCGCAACCACGGTTTCGCCGGCGAGGGCGCGACGAAACACTTCTCGTCCGGTCGACACGTTGCCCGCGTGGTCGACAAACGAAAGGTCCGCGTAGAGTGCGAGCGCCGACGTGCCGACATTTTCTCCGGGCTTCAGGCCGGCCGCTTGCAACTCACGGCCATCCGACAACGTGAACACGCCGTCGCCGTCGGTGGCCCAGATCGTGATCGGGGCATTATTCAGGACTGCACGCAGTCGCGACTCCGCTTGGCGTAACGCGGTCTCCGCCCGCTGGCGTTCGGTGACGTCGCGCACGACGGCCGTGAGCATCACCCTTCCGTCAACCGCCAGCCTCGAGATGGAAACGTCGACCGGAAACTGTTCGCCGCTTTTGCGCCGCCCTTCAGTGGTGAGGATCCCGCCCATCGCTCGTGAACTATTCGCACCGGTGGCGAACCGGTCGACGTGCTGCCCGTGCGCCGAGTGGAAATGCTCCGGCACGAGGAGGCTGATGTTCCGGCCGATGATTTCACTCGCCGGGTAGGCAAAGATTTTCTCGGCGCCGGCATTGAAGTGCGTGACGACGCCCGCCGCGTCGGTCGTGATGATGCCATCGATCGAAGTCGCCAGGATGCTCGCCACTCGGGCGTCGGCACGGAACTTCTCCGTCTCTGCACCGCGGGCGATCCTCCTGGCGACGATGAGCCAGAGCAGCGAGCCCGCGACAATTGTGAGAGCGAGCGCAGCCACAGCCGCTCTGGTCAGGATCGACAGCGGCGGCCAGGCACTCAATACGATCCTGACGGCCGCTTCGACGCCGAACACGACGAGGAAGATCGCTATGAACTGGCGCCAATCGGCCGCCGTCGGCCGAACCATGGTACGGGAAGACCGCATGCAGGCTATCCGTGATGGAGGCTCCCTGCGCGCAGGGCAAAACTGACGACGTGGATGCTATATAGTTGTGGCGGCGGTTGCTGGCAATGGACCGACCTGATTGCGCCTGTCGGGAGGCCAGGACGGTATCGTCAACGAAGAGAGGCCTCCCAAACGGGCGGCCTCTCTTCGTCGGCGATACGGTTACGGCTTCTTCGCCGGCGGAGTACTCGTGCCCTTGGCCTTCAGCGCGGCCTTCGTCTTCTTCGCCGACCTGATCTGATTCTTGAGCGCCTTGGCGGCCGCCGTGTCGCCCTTCGCCTTGGCCGCCTTTCGCGCCGACTTGTCCGCCTTGATGGTCCTCTTCACCGTCTTGAGACTGTCGTGCTGCACGGTCCCCTTCTTCGCCGCCGCGTTGGGCTGCTGCGCCGCCAGGCTCGAGCTTCCCAGCGCGATCGCAGCGACGAACACTGCCAGGTGGATCCGCTTCATGGTCTCTCCCGAATGAGTGCGTTACGGCGCCGCCGAACAGACGCTGGAAGCTTGACGAGGGTTAAGTGCTCCCGGTCACGCTCGAAAGAAGGCCGTCGCTTCGTGCATCGGCTTGAGCCCCCACAGGATCTTGCCGTCGCCTCGGATCACGCGTGGAACTCCGCCGAGCCGTTCGGTTGCCCAGTCGAGATCCCAGTTCTCCGCCATCTCCCCGGCGTCGGGATGATCGAGCTCCACAAAGCGGGGGACGGCCGCGAGATCGGCGACGTGCTGCAGCTCCGCCATCACGGAGAGATCGACGCCGTCGCGCCAGTACGCACGATACAGCGCGTCGCGGAACACGGCCGCCCGCGCCGGCTGCTGCCGCATGACCGACGCGACGGCGACGATCGCCTTCAGCGTGTTCGGCTTTCCGCGCGGAAGGTGCATCACGACGCCGTCCACGCGGCGGCGCACCTCGGTGATCTCGTCCTCGATGCGGTCGAGCGCGCGACGGTCGAGCATGCGCATCGGCAGCGGAAGCGCCGGTTCGTGCTGCACTCCGCGCCATTGGACGTTTCCACTCACACCGAGTGTCACGAGTTGTTCGTTCAGCCCGTAGCACTCGGCGGAAGTAAAATCCGAGTAGACCGTATACTCCACGTTTCCCTTGGCAAAAGAGCCGGCCGATCCGGGGCGGAAACGTAGACTCCGCGCCGGTCGGCGGCAATTCCTACGGAACGCGGAATCGCATGCTCGCGTAGATCGCGCGTCCTTCGCCGGGATTCACCTGAGCGCCCGACTCGACTTCGCGATAGCGAACGTCGAGGAGGTTGCGCACGCCCACCAGCAATCGCGTGCTCGCCGAGAGCTTGATCCCGCCTGCTGCGCTGAACAGCGCGAATCCCGGCCGCAGCACGCCGGGCTCCTCGAACGGCGTGTACGCGCCCTGAAAGCTGGCGCCGACCTGCGCGACCCAGATCCGCGCAGGCACGTCGAAGTCGACATGCGCGGCGCCCACATAGCGCGATGTGTTGAAGATCGGCGTATGCGAGTAATCCACGCCGTCGGCCGGATTGACGAAGTGCGTGTAGGTTCCGTCGAGGACGGTGAAGCTTGCGTCGGCGGTGATGCCGGCTGCCAAGCGGCCGCTCACGGCCAGGTCGAGTCCGTTGCGCCGGCTCTGGCCGCCGCCGATCACGGCGTTCAGCGCCGGATCGAACGTCTCTTCATTCGACACATCCATGCGGAAGAGCGACGCGTCCACGCTCCAGCCGCCGGCATCGAGCTTCACGCCCGTCTCGTAGTCCCACACCGTGACGAACGGCAGCGTGGGATCGGTGGTCACGCCGTCCGTCTGGCGGAACCCGCGCGAGACGTTCGCGAAGACCCCGAACTTCTCGTGACCGATACCCGCGAACGGCCGGATGAGAATCCCGGCTTTCGGAGAGAAGATTCCCTTGGCATGCCGTGAATCGTAGTAGTCGTTCGTCAGGAGGCCGCCCGACGAGTCGACCCGCGGCTGGTGCACTTCAGTGGAGAGCTGGTCCACACGGCCGCCCACGCTCAGGCGCGCGAACTTCGTGAGGTCGAATCCCGCTTGCACGAACAGGCCGCCGGAGAGCTGTTGCGCCGGCGACGCGAGCACGACCGGCGCGGAATCGACGCGGAATCCGGTGGAGGATTCGGCGTAGTTGGCGTACGTCGCATTCGTGTAGCGCGCCTCGACGCCGAGCGTGATGTCCACGCCCTGGGACGCAAAGCTGAGGGCCGACGTTCCGCCGTAGCCATAGCGGGCGTCCAGCTCGCGCGATTCGGCTCCGCTGCCCTCGGTGAGGCCGCCGAGTCCCGGCGGCGAGCTGAGCCAGAACTGCCAGGTGCCCTGCTGCGCATAGATCGTGCTGCGCCATTCGAGCGATGGGCTGATGAAGGTGCGCAGGCTCACGCGTTCCTGCGCGTGGCGCTTGAACCCGCCATCGCCGAAGTTCGAGACGAATTTCGTGCGGCCGGCGTTGTACAGCGCGGTATCCAGGAAGCCCGGCGAGTCGTACGACGTCAGGTATCCGTCCACGCTCGCGTCGATCGTCGTCGCGGGCGTGAGGTCATGGACGATCGCCGCATGGAGGTGGCCGTACTGATTCTCGGAGTGCGGACGCCAGCCATCCTCGCGATAGCCCGAGACGGCGAGCACTGCGCCGGTTGAGCCGCGATCGAAGCCCGTGATCAGATACCCTTGGCCGAGTCCGTACGACCCGCTTCCGACGGAGAGGTCGACACCGCTGAAGCGATCCAGCGTGCGCACGTTGACCGCGCCGCCGAACGCGAAGTTGCCATAAAGCGCGCTGGTGGGACCTTTCACCACGTCGATGCCGCTCACGATCTGTGGCATCAGCAGGTTGATGTCGTTGTAGCCTTCGGCGTGCCCATTCACCGGCTCATTGTTCGGTACGCCGTCGATGTACAGCGCCAGGTCGGTGGAATGATCCGAGCTGAATCCGCGAACGGAGAGATCCGACGCGAAGCCCGGTCCCTGCCCCTGTTCGTGCACCTCGAGCCCCGCCGCCTGCCGGAACAGATCCCATGGCGAGTTGTACGGCATCAGCGAGATGGTCAGCGGCGCGAGATGAATGACCGTCAACGGCTCGCCGCGCTCGACGGGCGTCGTCGTGATGGTGATCTGCTTGAGTCGCGACTTTCGCCAGACGCCCGTGTCGGGCTTGGCGCTCGCGGAGTCCTGCGCAAATGAGAGCATGGGAACCGCGACGCAGAGCGCCGCGAGCACCGTTCGTCGAACTGCTGACATGATGTGACGTTCCGGGTTCGATGGTCGGGCAGAGGCGAAGTGCACCCTGCCGGACGCTGCGCACCGACGAGCGGCGCGCGTGGATCGCGAGCCCTACGTCTCTACGTGCGCCGCGTGCTGAGGCGTGACCCGGAAGGCCGGAGGCGCGTGGGCGAATGGCAGCACGACCTGGGGGCTCGACGCAAGGTCGACGGCGTCGGCCGGCTGCGCGTCACGCGACGGAACCTCGACCAGCATCGCGAGCGGCGCCACCATCCCGCTCGTGCGGAGCCCGACCGCGGTCGAGCCACAGCAACCGCCCGGACAGGTGCACTGGTGACCGGCGTGGTGCGAACCGGACGTATCGCCGCCGTGCGGAGCGGCGGCCGGCATAGCGTTGCCTGCCGGCATCTGCATGGCGGCGGCCTGCGCATGCACGCCGGCGCCGTGCATCGGACACGGATCCCACTGCACGGGTCCGGCGACCGCCACCGCAAACGCGGTGACGCTCACCAAGGCCGACAGGGATCGCCAGACGCCAGGACGCATGGCCAAAAGATAGCGAATACCCCATGCCGCATCCACGATGCATATTATCCGCATGACCGCACCACTCGTCGGCATCATCATGGGCAGCAAGTCGGACTACGACTACCTCGCCCCCGCATGCGAGATGCTCACGCACCTCGGCATACCGTACGAAGCGAAAGTGCTGTCGGCGCACCGGACGCCCGACCAGACGGCCGAGTACGCCGCGTCCGCCGAGAAGCGCGGGCTGTTCTGCATCATCGCCGCGGCGGGCGGCGCCGCGCACCTGGCGGGTGTGATCGCATCGAAAACCATCCTGCCCGTGCTCGGCGTGCCCATTCC